>CANLCA010000105.1 GCA_947487925.1 Verrucomicrobiales bacterium
CCGTGTCAGGAGCATCTCCATGAACGGAAGCATGAACGGAGACAGTTGGTACACGGAGGAAATCAAAAAGACCCACTACACGTGGCGCAAGTCCACCGAAATCAAACAGCCTTCGCCGACTCAAGCCTTCGTTTTTCTGGATGAACATCCGGACGCGATTGATGATGGTTATTTTCTGGTTTTCGTCAACCGGAAGCAATTATGGGGGAACATGCCCGCAAATTACCACAACGGCGCCTGTGGTTTCTCGTTCGCGGACGGCCACGCTGAAATCAGGAAATGGAAGGACCCTGACACGCTTTCCAAGAAAATTGTCGCAAGCCCCAAGGGGCCCAACGATGTTCCTTGGATTCAATTACGAGCATCCGCTCCTCTGAAAGAGGATGCCCCCTGGCCACCCTAAATCCAGGATGCATAGCGGTCTGGGTTCACTAGGGAGAGATCAATCATCGCTGGCTCATCCGAGAGGATCTGAGCCATCAACTTGCCCGTCACAGGGCCGAGACTCAGGCCCATCATGGCGTGCCCAGTCGCCGTCGAGAGGTTCTTGAATTGACCGAATCGGCCCACATAGGGCATGCCATCCGGCGAGCACGGCCTGAGCCCGTGCCAAGGCGCGATTCCTTGAAAATCCTCCGTGGAGAACTCGGGAAAATATTGCGGAACTGATTTCACAATTCCTCTGACCCTGGCTGGATCGACGTCTTCGTTGAGTCCCGATATTTCCATCGTGCCACCGAAGCGAAGAGTGTTTCCCATCGGCGTGGCAGCCAGTCGCGCCTCAGTGAGTATGGAGCAGATGGAGGGCAGTTGTCGCGGGTTAGGGAGTGTTAGGCTGTAGCCTTTGCCTGCCTGCATCGGCAAGTTCAATCCGAGTTGCGCCGCCATTGCCTGGGACCAGGAACCCCCGCACAAAACGTATTCGTCCGCCACGAAATCGCCGCGAGAAGTCTCCAGGGCCTGGATCCTGTTCTGTTTTTTGCGCCACGCCAGGATGTCGGTCGACCACTCAAAATGGACGCCGCTGGCTTCCAGAAGACGATGCAGCGCCTGCATAAAGCGCAGGGGAGTGAGGTGGCAATCCTTTGGGAAGTAAACCGATCCCGCGATGTCCATCCGCACGTTGGGATCCAACTGGGCGGTTTCCTTCGCAGAAAGAACCTTGGCCGGGATACCCAGTAGGGCGGCTTCGTCTGCAGTTTTTGCCTCCTCTTCCAGCGTGTGCCACGTTTTGCAAAGCATTAGCAGGCCACGCTTTTCAAAGCCGAAACTGTCCCCGGCCAGACCTGAGAGCTCTTCAAAACATTCCCGGCTTTCGAGGTGCAAATCACGGAGCAGCGGAGCGCATCGTTGCACGTGGGCCGAGGTGGAGGCCCGGCAAAACCTGAGGCCCCAACTGAGGAGATCCCAGCTCAGTCTTGGTTTGATATAGAACGGGCTTTCGGGATTCCACATCCATTTCAATCCGCGGGCAACCATCCCTGGGGCTGCCAACGGCACAAAATGGCTCGGAACCACCATCCCCGCGTTGCCAAACGAACAACCCAGATGGTCACGTTCGTTGCGGTCGACGACCGTGACTTGGTGCCCTCTCAGAGAGGCGTAATAGGCGGTCGAAAGTCCGATCACTCCTCCGCCGACAATGACGATTGTTTTTGAAGCGAACGGGGCCCTCATCGTCTCCATCGGGGCTTCGGAGCTGCTTTCCGCGCGACGGGTTTATGGGCACGCCCCGGAGTTCCTTGTGGAGCCTGTTTGGGCTGCGGGCGGTGCGCGGAACGACCCGCGGGGTTCTTGGAAGGAGTTGCGGTGGGACTCGAAGGCGCCAGACTGAAGTCGACCTGCTTTCGGAACCTGTCCACTTTGGAGACGACCACGACGACCCTGTCTCCCAACCGGATGACGCGTCGGCTTCGGCGCCCGACCAACTGTCCACGTGCCGGATCGAAGATGTAAAAGTCATCGATCAGCGTGGACAATGGGACGAGGCCGCTCATGCCCAAGTGAGTGACGTCCGCGAAGAAACCAAAGTTTCTGACATCCGTGACCAGTGCGTCGTAGCGTTCGGGTCGCTCCGAGCTTAGCTGGGCCTCCAGGAACGCGAAGAGCTTCACATCCCTGCTGTCCCGTTCGGCGTCTGCGGAGTTTCGTTCAGTGCCTGAAATGTGTTCGGCGATCTCCTTTATGGAATGGGTCTTGCCATGGTTTTGGTCGAACAACGCCCGATGCACGACCAGGTCCGCGTAGCGTCTGATTGGAGAGGTGAAGTGCGCATATTTCTTTTTTGCGAGGCCGTAGTGTCCGAGCGGTTCCAGCGCGTAGCGCGCGCGCATCAGGGATTTAAGAAACCCTATCTTGAGGGCGGGCCCGATGGACAGGGTTCCCAACCGATGGAGCAGCTTTTGCACCTCGGCCCGATGGCTGAGGTTGCCGCAGGGAACCTTGTGGCTGAGGACCTCCTCCCGATACTCCTGGAGTCGGCGAGGGTCGGGTTCCTCATGGACCCGATGGATGGCCTGCCGACGCAGACTGATGAGGCGATCTGCGACCGCCTCGTTTGCCAGGAGCATAAATTCTTCGATCAACTGATGGGACACATCGTTGAGTATCCGCTCCATCCTGAGCACTCGCCCCTGGTCATCCAGCCGGATTTTCATCTCCGGGAAATCGAGCTCGAGGGAACCCGCTTTGAAGCGGAGGCGTCGGATCTTCTGCGCGAGGGCATGAGCGTCGTGCATCATCGTCTCGATAGGCCCTTCGGGCTTCGTTTGAATCACCGCGAGGGCTTCCGCGTAGGTGAACCTGCGTTTCGAGTGGATGATCGCTGGGTAGAACCGCTTCTTCAGAATAGTTCCGTCGTTTCCAATCAAGAACTCAACGCACTTTGTCAACCGATCAACGTTCGGCTTCAAGGAGCAGAGCTCATTGCTCAGCGCCTCGGGAAGCATGGGGATGACGCGATCCACAAGGTAGGTCGAGTTGCCTCTCCGTCGCGCTTCCTCGTCCAGGGAGGAACCCGGTTTCACGTAATGCGACACATCCGCGATGTGTACCCAGAGTTTCCAAGAATCTTGGGTGATCTTTTTCAAGGAAATCGCGTCATCGAAGTCCTTGGCGTCGTCTGGATCAATGGTGACGACATCGTGCCCGCGGCAATCGACCCTTCCAACAACTTCCTCTGGTCTTATCAATGACCCGTAGGAACGTGCTTCAGTGAGCACATCCGCTGGGAAATGGAGCGGCAGCTGGTATTGGCGTAGAACGGAAAGCATGTCCACGCCTTCGGCATCGGGTTTTCCAAGGACCTCGATCACCTCGCCCTCTGGATTCATGTGGCGTGATTCCCACTCGTTCAAGCGCACGACAACCTTGTCGCCCTCCTGCGCTGGGCGGCCAACATCCTTGGGTTCGGGTACGTAAATATCGTGGGGAATACGGGGATCATCCGGGATGATATAGATGAACTGTTTGGTCCGGCGCAGCGTTCCGACGATCTGGGTGCGGCGACGTTCCAGCACGCGGATCACCTTGCCCGTGGCCACTGCCTGCTCTCTGCCGGAAGGGCGCAGTCCGCGCGCCGCCACTTCCCGGCGCACCAGCACGCGGTCTTCATTGAGCGCGGTGCCCGTGGCATTCTCTGGAACCATGATCTCCTTGAAAGAGGGGTCGTCGGGTATCAGAAAACCCTTGCCTTGACGGTTGATCCGGATGCGCCCAGGGATCAGATCGGCCTCGGTCGGTTTGATGAAACGGTCGCCCTTGATGCGTGCGACGGCACCCGATTGCTCGAGTTCAGAAAGGGTTCTCCGCAGTTCCTCCAACTGTTCTTTAGGGAGTTTGAGATGCCTCAGCAAATCAGGAGCTTGGGCGGGGATGTAATCCACGCGGCTCATCATCCGTAGCAAGGGCTCTTTCATGAGTGAATTCTATCGTTCAGATTCGGTTGAGAGCGAGGAAAGAATTTGAATTTCACGAGATGGCGGTGATGGGACATTCCAATTCGAGTTGGCGCTGGTAGGCCTCGTGAAGCTGGTGAGTCACGGGGGAGCAGGGGATGGGAGAGGCATCGACCTGGCTCACGGCCACGATGCCGCGGGAGGAGAGGCTCAGGAAAACTGACTGCACCTGAGCCAGACCCTCCGGCCCAATGCGGGTCTCGAAGAGCTTCAGGCCGGCGGTCATGCACAGTTCGATGACCACGGAGCGCATCACGCCTGGGAGTGCGCCGGTATCAAGCGGTGGCGTGTGGACTGTTTCATCGCGCACCCAGAATAGATTGGCGGAGCTGGTTTCAGCAACCGCCCCCAGATGGTCGAGCACCAAGGCGTCGCCGGCTCCTTGATCGTCGGCCTCCATGCGAGCCATTATCTGAAGCAGCCGGTTGGCGTGTTTGAAATCGCTGAGGAGATTTGGAGCAGGCAGGCGAACAGATCGAGCGGTGATCAGCGTCCAAAATTCGATTTGCTCCGGGAAATGCTGAAGTCCAAGTGGGTGCGTCGTCACCAGCACGGTGGGAGGGCCTGCGCGAAGGGGAGAATAACCTCTTGATCCGCTGCCGCGGGTGACGTGGAGTCGCGCGATGCTTTCAGGCTGGTTGTTTAGCCTGGAGAGTTTCTCCAGCACCTGATGGAAGGTCGTCAGGTCAATCGCAAACGGAATCCTCAAGGCTTTATGCGCCCTCTCCAGGCGTTCCGCGTGTCTCTTCCATCGGAAGGGTTGGCCGTTGTGCATGCGGATAGTTTCGAAGAAGCCGTCTCCGTACAAGAGTCCGCGATCCGAGATCGGAATTCTGGTGTCTTCGTCTGGAAGGAATTCACCGTTGAGATAATTGATCATGAACCTTCGATCCCGGTTCACCCAAGCCTCTTCATGCTCGGGAAATTTCTGGATCCTTCGCGGTGGCACGTTTGCATCGCTCCCAGGAAACCCCGAGCTTTGGCCCACGTTTCCTCATACTCTGCTTCGGGGTTGGAGTCGGCAACGATCCCTGCCCCCACGTGGAAACTGATTTCGCCTTCGGCGCACGTGGCGGTGCGTATCAGAATGTTCATCTGGCTTTCGCGATTGAACCCGATGTAGCCCGCGGTCCCAGTGTAGGCGCCGCGATCATGAGGCTCCAGTTCATCGATGACCTCCATGGCTCGAAACTTAGGCGCTCCGGTGATGCTGCCCCCGGGAAACATCGAGGCCAGCGCCGAGAAATGAGTGTGATCGGCCCGTAGCCGACCTTCGATGGTGGACACCAGGTGTTGGACATGGGCGAAGCGCTCGAGCCTCACAAGTTCGGGCACTTGCACGGTTCCGTAATGGCAAATGCGGCCCAGGTCGTTGCGCAACAGATCGGTGATCATCACCAGCTCGGCCATTTCTTTCGGGCTGGTTTGCAGCTCGTACGTGAGTTGAGCGTCCTCCGTGGGGTCGCTCGAGCGCGGTCTTGTGCCCTTGATGGGCCGAGTCAACACATGGTCCCCGCTCAGACGCAGGAACAGTTCCGGAGAAGAGGAGACAATTTGTGCCAGACCGGTGTTGATGTAAGCGGCGTACGGGGCGGGGTTGGAGGAACAGAGCGCCTGATACAGATTCCACGATGAACTCTCTTGTCGTGTGTGGAGACGGTGGCTGAGGTTGACCTGATAGATGTCCCCCGATCCGATCAGCCGCTTGGCGGAACGAACCATGTCAATGAACTGCGCTCTTGTCAGATTGGAACCAATCTCCGATGGGGCTCCCTCCTTTGCCGATGAATCCTGGATAGACCTGTCAAATGGGTCCGAGTCCTCGTTCGACACTTCTGGTTCCTGGCTGAGCCAGCGGCGCCACTTATCGGCCTGTCTTGCCGCCTTCTCCGAAGATCTTTCGCCCTCCAGATCAAGGCCCGTGGAGAGGATCCATGATTTGTGCAGCTGATGATCACACACCACCAAGCTGTCATAAAATCCGAACCAGCAATCGGGAGTAGGGCGCTCGGGGGTGGGTTTTCGGGGCAGCTTGGGTTCCACGAAGTAACGAAGGCCGTAACCGCAATAGCCAAAACATCCCCCCACGGGGAACGGGAGGTCGATCTCATCCAAAACCTCGTAGCGCTGCAGTTGGTTCTCCAGCACGCGCCAGGGGTTTCCGAATTGACTCCAGGAGTTGGTTGAGGTCTGCCACTCGCAATGGGAGCCCCGGCTGGAGAAAATCAAGAAAGGATCCGCCGCCAGAAACGAGTATCTGCCACGAACTGGATCCTGCATGGAGCTTCCCAGCACGACTGTGCCCGTTCGCGAGGAAAGTCGAGCCGCTAGGCGAGTCATGGCGGACTCGTCCTGGATAGGTTCCAAAGTGGAACGTAGGGGTCTCGGGGACATGCTCAGCGCCCGTGGTTCTCTAAAAGCCGTTGGATCCGATCCTTGTTCTTAAGGGAACCGACCACGGCGAGGTTCATGCGGTCAGGTTGGAAAAAGAAGTTTGCCGCCGCGCGGATTTGCGACGCGGTGACGCTGGCAAGCCGTTGCCTGACCTCCTCGGGGGAGATCACCTTGCCGTAGCTGATCAGGTTTTCCCCCAGCCAGTTCATCTGACTTTCCGTGCTTTCAAGGCTCAGGTCCATCTGGCCGATGACAAAATCTCGGGCGCGTCGCAACTCTGCCTGAGATGGAACTTTTTCTCGCAACATGCGAAGCTGATCCAAAATGACTTGCAGGGTTTCCTGAAGGCGCGATGGGTCGAGGCCTGCGGAAACGGTGAGAATTCCCACATCGTCAAACGAGGAGAGGGAACTGTAGATCGAATAAGCCAAACCTCGATCTTCACGCACGGTCTGAAATAGGCGGGAGCTCATGTTCTCGCCGAGGATTGTGTTGAGCAAACGCAGGGAGAAGCGCCGATCATCGTGCCGAGAACAGGTGCGAATCCCCAGAGCCAGCTGGGTTTGTTCAATCGGCTTTGTAAACACGATGGACCGCGGTTTGTCTTGTTGGGTGGAGGCGGGTGTGAAAGGGATCCTGCGACCGGGACGAACCTTTTTTGCGAACCGGCTCAGGTCACGAACAAGCTGTTCATGATTGAGCCTGCCTGCTGCCGCGATCACGGTGGCCCCACTGACATAGGTGCTTTTGTGGAAATCGACCAGAATCCTCCTGGAAAGCCCATCCAAAGTCTTCAAGGTGCCGGTCAGTGATCGGCCAAGAGGCTGGTTCGGCCAGCATAGGTTGTTCAAGAGTTCCTGAACGAAGTGATGAGGCTGATCCTGGTACATCGCGACCTCTTCTTTGATCACATGACGCTCCTTCTCAAGTTCGGTTCCATCAAATTGAGAATTGAGAAACATGTCTCCAAGGACATCGACGAGCTCCGGCAGTTTTTCGTGGCTGGCGCGGGCGTAAAAACAAGTGCTTTCCTCCGATGTGAAAGCGTTGAGATACCCTCCGATTCCCTCGATCGCCTCTGAGATTTCCGCGGCGTTTCGCCGCCGGGTGCCCTTAAAAAGCATGTGCTCAATGAAATGGCAGGCGCCGTTGAGACGCTCCGCTTCATAGCGGCCTCCTATCCCGACCCATACTCCGAGGGTGGCGCTCGCCATGTAAGGCATCTCGGCTGTGACCACCGTCACACCGTTAGGCATCTTGGTTGTTTGATAAGTCATTGAATCAGGCAAAAGCAGGCGCGATGGTTTTAGGCGGTCCCACGCGGTGCGTGTATTCCATGACGATCGCCACGGCTTCCTCAACCGAGTCAGTGACATGGTAGAGGTTCGTATCCTTGGGGCTGATGTAGCCTTGCTTCTTCAGCACTTCGTCGATCCATGTCAACAGTCCGCTCCAGTAATCTTTCCCAAACAGGATGAGAGGAAATCTCGAGATTCGCAGCGTTTGGACAAGGGTCAGGACTTCAAAAAACTCGTCCAGAGTGCCAAACCCACCCGGCATGAACACAAACCCCATGCTGTATTTGACGAAACACACTTTGCGTGAAAAGAAGTAGTGGAAGTTGATGGGCATGTTGGCGTAACGGTTGCCCTTCTGCTCGTTAGGTAACGAAATGTTCAGGCCCACGGACTGGCCTTTGCCGCGGGCCGCTCCTTTGTTTGCGGCCTCCATAATCCCAGGACCACCCCCTGTGATCACCGCAAAACCATGTTTTGCCAATGCGCGACCGAGCGCCTCGGAGCTGACGTAGAAGGGGTCTGAGGGCTTGGTCCTGGCCGACCCAAAAACCGTCACCGCGCGATCGAGGCGTGAGAGTGTGTCAAACGAGTCGACGAACTCCGCCATGATTCTGAAGATTCG
>CANLCA010000106.1 GCA_947487925.1 Verrucomicrobiales bacterium
CAGGTTTTTCTTCCCTGGCACGCGAATGCCTGGATTACGGTCCCTGGTGGCTCAGCAGCCGCGGGGTTGTTGGTTTGGGCCTTTGTGGCCCGCGCGATCTATGTTCGAAAAAGCCGTGAGACAGGGCGCCTGCGGGATCAAATGCTCCAGCAAGAACGCCTGGCTCGGGCGGCATTGGAAGAAAAAACCAGTCAGTTACAAAAGGCCAAGGAGGAGGCGGACGCGGCGAACAGAGCCAAGAGTTTGTTTCTGGCGAACATGAGCCATGAAATCCGGACGCCGCTCAACGCCATCATGGGTTTTGCCCAGATCCTTCGCCGGAAACCCGGCCTTCCGGCTGATGAACGCGCGGCGGTGAAGACCATCGAAGCCAGCGGCGACCATTTGCTGACATTGATCAATAGCGTGCTGGATTTATCCAAGATCGAGGCGGGCAACTTGGATTTACAAACTGCTGATTTTGATTTGACCCAGTTAATCGAGGAGCTTTCAGCCATGTTCAGCCGCCGTTGCCAAGAAAAAGGGCTGGAATGGCACCTGACCATAAAGCGCGGTGGAGGGGCAGAGGGAGGCGAAGCTCCAGCGAAAAATCTCCCACGCGAACCATTTCCTGTTCGGGGTGACGAAGGAAAACTAAGGCAGATCCTCATCAATCTTTTGGCAAACGCAGTCAAGTTCACTGACAAAGGAAGATTGGAATTGCGCGTTGAACCGGATTTGGAACCAACCCCATCCAGCGGCGGGACATTACAGGTCACTTTTTCCGTCATTGATTCCGGCCCCGGCATTTCTCCCGAGGACCAGAAAAGGCTTTTCGCCCCGTTTGTTCAATTGGGAGAAGGGGAGAAGAGAGGGGGGACCGGATTGGGGCTGGCAATTTCAAGGCGCCTGGTGGAATTGATGGGTGGAACGATTGGCCTGCGGTCTGTTGCGGGTGAAGGCTCCACATTCTATTTCACAGCGCCCTTTGCCCCGGTCGCCGCCCGGGGTGGCGAACCGGCAACACCGGCATTAAGGGAACCCTCCCGCTTAAAACCGGGATTCAACGTGAACGCCTTGATCGTGGATGACGTGGAGGAGAATAGGCAGGTCCTCCTTCAAATCCTGGACTCCCTCGGCTGCCGCACACAGGTTGCAGAAAGTGGAGAGCAGGCGCTCAAGAAACTAGGGGAATTTAAACCTGATATCCTCTTTACGGATATTCGAATGCCCGGGATGAACGGATTGGAGTTGCGCAACAAGGTGGTGCAACAGTTTGGGGCAAGCACGATGAAGATCGTGGCCATCTCAGCCTCGGTCCTAATCCACGAACAGCGCCATTACCTGGAGAGCGGTTTTGATGATTTCATCCCCAAACCGTTCCCAGTTGCACGGATTGCCGATTGCATGGCGCGGCTTTTGGCGGTGGAGTTTGAGTATGAAACCTGCGAAGAAACGGGCGGCCACCCCGCGACTACGAAGCCGACGGACGCGGAGCCTTTGGTTGTGCCAAAGGAGTTGCTCGAACGCTTACAAGGCTCAGCCCGATCCTACCGTGTGGTGGAATTCAAGCGGAACCTGGTCGAGCTCGAGCAACTTGGACCAGAGGGGCGTCGTCTCGCTTCGGCTTTGGAGATCCTGAATGAAAATGGCGAACTGGAAAGGATTTTGGAGATCCTCGAAACTCTGGCCTAAACCCGTGCCCTTCCAAAAACCGGCCTTTTAGGTCTATTTTGAATAGACCCTAAAAAGTGAAGTTTTGAACCATTTGGCCCGACTCTTGCGTGAAGCATTCCTCCATGAAACTCAATGGTGCGACCATCCTGGTGGTGGATGACACGAAAGCGAACCGGGCACTGCTTAGCCAGTTGCTCGATACTCAGGGCTATACCGTGGCTGCTGCCCCCAACGGCGAGATCGCCCTGCGCCTCGCCAAGAGCGATCCGCCTGAACTCATTCTACTGGATGTGGTCATGCCGGGAATCGACGGCTTCGAGACCTGCCGCAGGCTCAAGCAGGACCCCGCCACCGCACACATTCCGGTCATCTTCATCACTGCGAAGGACGAGAGCGAAGGCGTGGTCGAGGGCTTCCGCTCGGGCGGCGTGGATTACATCGTCAAACCCTTCAAGGAGGTGGAAGTCCGCGCTCGAATCGAAACGCACTTGAGGAATCACCGCCTGACCCGCGAGCTCCGGGAGGAAGTGGACCGTCGGGAGCGCGCGGAAAACGCGCTGAAAAGGGCGGATAAGCAGCTTTCCAAGCTCTCGGATCTGGAGGCGAAGCGCTGGGGCGTGTCCGGTTTTGTCGGCCAGAGCCCCGCCTTTGTCGAGGTCTTAAACGCCATTCGCAAGTTGCAGCCTTTCGCCACCACGAATGTTCTTATTCTAGGAGAGAGTGGCGTCGGCAAAGAGTTGATTGCCAGAGCCCTTCATTATGGAGGCGCGTCCGCCAAGGGGCCGTTCATCCCGGTGAATTGCTCCGCCATCCCCAAGGAACTCGGCGAATCGGCCTTCTTCGGCCACGTCAAAGGCGCCTTCAGCGGAGCCAGTTCCGATCACCAGGGCTATTTCGAACAGGCGGATGGCGGCACCTTGTTCCTCGACGAGGTCGGCGACATGCCGCTTGATCTCCAGGCCAAACTCCTGCGCGCCATCGAGGACGGTGTGATCGAGCCGGTCGGTTCCTCCAACCGTCGCAAGACCGTCCAGGTCCGCGTGCTCGCCGGGACCAACGCCGAGCTGCAATCGCACGTCCAGTCGGGTGATTTCCGCAAGGATTTCTACTTCCGGCTCGCCACTTACACCATCGAAGTGCCGCCGCTGCGCAAGCGGCGCGAGGATGTTCCATTGCTCGCGAGGGCTTTCGTCGAAAGGTTGTCACAGGAAATGGGGATGCCTGCGCCGGAGTTAACCACGGAGGCGCTCGCCCGGTTGGGGGATTACCACTTTCCTGGCAACGTTCGTGAGTTGAAGAACATGATCGAACGCGCGCTCATCGAGTGCGGTGGCGCTCCCATCACCCCCGAGCACCTGCACTTCTGGGAACTGCCGACCGACCTCCCACCGGGTGCCACCCCAAACCCGGAATTCACGGGTTTGTCTCTAAAGCGAAGATCCCGTTTCCCGGCGGGCAGCGACGAAGACCGCGTGCTGCAATACGTGGAAATCAATGGAAGCGTCAGCAATCCCGAGTGTCGGCACCTTCTCGAAGTGGGGATTTACCGCGCTGCCTATCTTCTCCGAAAATTAAGTGACGCCGGTCTCGTGACGAGAACCAATGTCGGCAGAGCCACCGAATATCGGAAGCCCAAGTGAGGGATCATCGGTGTGGTCGGTAGCATGGTGGGTGCGATAACCGGGAACTCAGGTGGATGAAGCACCGCCTGGCCGAGGCGAGTCTCGACTCTCGTTCCTGACACCATGTTCCTTTTGTCTTCGGGCCGCAATTCTCCTGGTTGAATTGAGTTTTTCATTGCAATCAGCTTGTAATCCACTTGCAACCTGCTTGCACTCTCCTTGTAAAATCGGCTCGGCGTTTGCAACGCTTTAAGGAGTGTTTCCCCTTCGGCAGAAACATTTTCAACGACAAATTCCTCCTCTTGTCAGTTTCTCTGCGATCCGGTGAAGGAGATGCAACGGACGTTACCACTCGTTTCTAACTCTTGATATTGAGCTCGTTACACGTGGGATGGTCGACGCATGCCAACCTTGAATAAAAAGACCAGATTTTCTTCCGCCATGGTTGAGTGCCCGGGATCTCAACAGTGACGCAGCACGACTGGCATCTCGGTTGCTAAAGGGGGCCTAACGTTGCGCTACGAACAATCAGCTTTAAGCCAGACTATGAATGCCAGGTCCGCCAGCAACTCAGCCGCACCTTCTACAAAAAAACGGTGCAGACACCGTCATGCTTAGTGCTTGTCCGGCGAATACAGACTGGTGGTATTCGTATGAAGGGTTGGCGAGTAGGTTCCGAAAACTCCAGCGTGTTCCGTTAGTGCTTTTGTTCGCCCTGGGTTTGGGCGCTGCCAAGTGTACGGCCGCTGACTCTAAGGTCAACAGTGTGGCCATCGATCCTTCTACCCAAACCGAAGGCGGCTTTCTCAAACTCAATGACCCGGTGAAGATCAAGGCTACCATGCTGGTGGAGGTGACAATCACTGGTAAGCCCCGGTTGGCCCTGAAAATAGGCGAGAAACAAGTCTTCGCCGAGTACGGCTCCGGTTCGGGCAAAGAACTTTATTTTACCTACTCGATTGATGTTGGTGAGAACGATGCTGACGGAATCAGTATTGATGCCAATAGTCTCTCCTTGAACGGCGGGACAATCAAGGAAGGGGACACTGACATCCCGGAAGAGGAGCTCGGCTTCGCGGCAGTGCGCGACGACGCGGCCTACAAGGTGGACACCACCGTGCCGAGCGTAGTGATCAGTTCACCGATTTTTGACGAAATCTGGGGCAGAGTCACCTACACAGTCACGTATTTTGACTCCTACTTCAAAAGTAGTTCATTAACGAAGGACGATATCCAATTGGATAACGGTGGTACCTCAGCCAGTGGTGAAGTCTCTGTAGACAACGGCACTGGCCCGGTTCGAACTGTGACGATAAACAATGTGTCAGGTTCAGGTTCTTTAAGCATCAATATCCCCGAGGGGACGGCGACCGATTTTGCTGGGAACCCGGCCTCCGCTGCTACCAGCGCGAGCATCACGGTCGGCTCGACCGACCAGGCACCCTCTCGTCCCAAAGTTGTTCGCGTAGACGTGGATTCTAGAACCTACAGCCTTCGCGATCTCATTAACTTCAAAGTGACGTTCGACACACCTGTAACTGTCTGGGGCAGTCCGGCATTGGAGTTCTTGATTGCCGAGCTCAAGAAACATGCCGCCTGCATTTCCGGGGGTTTTATCCCGGACCCTCTGGCGGACCCCACTGTGGTAACATTCACCTATCAAGTGGAAGCGAACGATTTAGATGACGACGGAATCACCTTAGTCTCCCCGTTGAAAGCCGACCCCTTTAAGCTCTCCGGGTCGGGTATGCCGAGTGGAAATTCGATCACTTCACAAATCGACAATAGCGATGCACTTCTGGATATAGGCGAACCATTGGCCTTCCCGGGTGTGATCGTCGACGGCACCACTACCACGACACCACCAGACCCCACGCAGAATCAAGCGCCTCTGAATACAGTTCCTGGAGCGAAGATGGTGGATGAGGATACGGTGCTGTCGATAATTGGAGTGATTGTGAATGATGTGGATGGGAACCTGAGCACGGTGAAGCTGACGGTGACAAATGGCACGGTAACTGTAAGCACGGAAGGAGGAGCAACAATCAGCAACGGGGGCAACGGGTCAGGGACTCTGACATTGAGCGGGACACAGGCGCAGATCAATCAGGCGTTGGAAACGATCAGCTACAAGGGAAACCCGAACTACAACGGGAGCGACACCTTGACAGTCTTAAGCACGGACGGCAGCAATGCAACTGACAATGACACAGTAGCGATCGTGGTGACAACGGTGAACGATGCGCCCGTGCTGGGGGCGAATGAGGCTTCAGCCCTCGATTACAAGTTGCCGTACGTGCCCACCTTAGTCGCCCCTTCCATCACAGTGAGCGACGTTGACAGCGTGACTCTCACGAGTGCTCAGGTGAGTATTCAAAATGGATTTGTACCTGGGCAGGAGAGGCTGGGGTTCGTGAACGTTGACGGAATGAGTGATATTGTGAGCGATTGGAATGAGTTCACCGGCATTCTAACTCTCACCTCTGTAGGGCAAACGGCTACGCTAGCCCAGTGGCAGGCGACCCTCAGTGCGGTCACTTATCTGAGCATCACTGTCCCCCGCGACCCATTACGCATAGTTTCCATTCTGATCAACGATGGCGCGACGCCCAGTGAGAAGGTGAGCTGCTATATCGAAGTCCGCAGTCCCATGGTGGTTTATCGCGACAATCACGTGCCCCTTAGTTTGGTGGATATCAAATCCGTTGCCTCCTCGGAAGCAGTTTTGATCGACGTTATCGTAACCAGCGACCAGCCAAGTGGTCTTACTGTTAACGGAGCCACGCTCGGGGGCAAGGTAGTATTCCACACCCTAGGCGGAAGCAACTTGAAACGCCTGAAGTTAGCGAGAGGTTATAATTACGGTGAAGACCCGAAGGTAGTAGACGTGGAATTATACCTACCGCAGGATGAATACCTTTACGGAGAGGACGTTGCGACTAGTCTCTTCGAGGTCTACTTAGTGAAAGACGGTGCGGGCGTGCTGGAGTTGGGGGGCGTGAGTAACGTACCTCTCAACCTTGATGTGAAAGCTGGTCAAGTTACATTAACCGGTAACTATCCGCAGACCAGTATTGGAGTAAGCAAGGCTGGCACGATGGAAGGCGAAGGGATATCCAAGACAATTCACAACAATGGTAAGTTAGGGCCTGGAAGCAGCCCCGGCAAACTGACCACCACTGGGGACGTGAGGTTAGAGGCGGACTCTACCTTAAAGTTGGTGATCAACGACGCGCGTGGCTCGGCGGGTGCAGATCCAGGCTGGAGCACTCTGGATGTTGGGGGTGCGTTGATCATCACCGCCACGGCGCAGCAGCCGGCAAATATCGTCCTCACGTCCCTTACCTTGGCCAAAGCGGCTGGACCAATGGAGAACTTCGACAATAACACTCCCTACAGTTGGACGATCGCCAACGCAGCAGGCGGCATCACAGGTTTCGATCCGACTGCGATCAGGCTCAATGCCACAGGCATTCACAACAATCTCGGCGGTGGTTCCTTCGATATCACTGTACGGCAAGGAATGGAACCGAATGCAGAGGAACTGGTTGTGTCCTTCATTCCGGCCACAAGGGTCATCAGCATAACAGTCGAGCCGAAAACCTACGGCTTTGGCTCCACCATTGCTTTCAAGGTGAGATTCAATGTTGGGGTGAGTGTGACGGGCAATCCGAAATTGAACTTTCTGATCGGCTCAGAGGTGAAAACTGCGTCCGTCTTTTCCCAAAGCGAGGACTCCAAAGTACTCACCTTCTCATACCCAATAACGACTAGCACCCTGGACAAGCTAGATCTATCCACCACTTCACTGCAACTCAGTGGTGAAAGCCTGGAAATAGTGGCCAACTACAGGTTCCCCGAGGTCTTCATTGACACCGTTGCGCCAAAGGTGTCCGAAGTGGAAATCACCCGTACGGAAGGCGGGCAGAAAGCGGAAGTCGAGCAGATAGAATTGGAATTCCTCAATGCGGGAGACACGGTCGTGGTCACGGTGACTATGGACGAACCCATTAATGTCAGCGACCCGAACGACCTGAAACTGAAGCTAAACATCGGCGGCCAAGCGGTGATCGCAGACTATGACCCCGATTCAGGAAGCAAAGGGCTTGTCTTCAAATACTTGATCAAGCCAGGGCAGAATGATGAGGACGGGATCAGCATTGACGCCAACAGTCTTGTGCTCAACAACGGGACACTGACGGATTTGGCGGGTAATACCGCGGTGCTGGACCACGTTCGAGTCCCACACAACCCGAGCTCCGAACCTAAGCCGAGCCCCATAGTGGTGGACACGAGTAAACCGACAATTTGGCGAACCGGGGTGCGGGAATCATCACCGGGAGAACCCGTTCCAATAGAGATGCCAGGTTTAATAGTTCCATGGGTCGGCACGTACACCGTCAGTATCGACTTTGATGATAATCACCTTGACCTGGACACTATCCTGCCGCACCCGCCTGTAGTGATTACCAAAGACGAAAAGGAGCATCCCACAGAGGTTAGTTTCACGGGCAATGGCACGAGCCGCAGCGCGGCAATCACGTTTACCGATGCAGGCGACTATACGCTAACTGTAAAACCAGGTTCAGCACTCGACTTTGCTGGCAATGAAGCTTTAAGCATGGTCCAGTTCATGAGAGTCATAGACTTGGGACCTACCCTTGGCTACACTCTATCTCCCTTCGATCCAGAGCACCCCAGTACCGTCGAATTTCAAGACTTTTACATTCTGAGCACGCCAGCAAATATCTGGGTGCGGAACGATTTAGAGTATAAAATCCTAAATTATGGGAAGTCTAATGAGAAGACCG
>CANLCA010000107.1 GCA_947487925.1 Verrucomicrobiales bacterium
CGGGTGTGGCAAGACCACTTTATTGCGCTGCTTCAACCGAATCAACGAACGTTACGACTATGTCAGCACCCAAGGAGAGATCAGGATCTTGGACAAGAACATTTACGACCAGGACGTTTCGTTAACCGAGCTACGGAAGCGTGTTGGCATGGTCTTTCAGCGTCCAAATCCATTGCCCATTTCCGTGTACGAAAACGTCGTCTTCGGCCTGCGCCTGCACGATCAAACAGGGATGACTAAATCCGACCTCGACGGCGCGGTGGAAACGGCCCTGGGGGAAGTGGGTCTCTGGAATGATCTCAAGGACCGCCTCGACACCAAAGCAACGACGCTCCAACTCGAACAACAGCAGAAGCTTTGCATCGCGCGCCTGCTTCCGCTGAAGCCGGACGTGATCCTGATGGACGAACCCTGCAGCGCTCTGGACGTGGAAGGGACTCGCGCCATCGAGGAGCTGCTTTTCGCCCTCAGAGGCCGCTACACCATTGTCATCGTCACCCACAACATGGCCCAAGCCCGGCGCGCCTCCGACGAAAGCCTCTTCATGCTGGTCGGCAAACTCATTGAACACAGCCGCACAGAGATCCTTTTCCTCACTCCCAAGGATCCAAAGACCGCCGAATACATCGAGGGACGCTATGGTTGAACATTCTCAGTCGGGAAGTCGTGATCAAAAGCGTATGATCGTTAGGGTCGACGAAAATGGATGCGAAGACCCTCATTGGTTCAGCCTTCCCATCGCTGAGAAAGTCTTCAGTTCACGTTTATTGGAGGCATGTCCTTGGAAGCCCTATGAATAGCCGCAAAATAATGATGCCGTGCCGGTCCAGGACAGGCCTTTTGAAGTTTCTGAGTAGGCAACCTTGTGGGTCCCGAGTTCGATCTTTGTGGCTGGCGATGCTCCTCATGCCCTCAATGGTTGGCCAAAACCTCCAGGCAGGAAAAGCCGAGCACGTCGTTATGGTCGTCATGGATGGAATGCGGCCTGATTTTGTCACTCCACAGTTCGCTCCAAATCTCTATTCCCTAGCCACCAATGGGGTCTTCTTCCGACGTAACCATTGCGTTTTCGTCAGCAGCACCATCGTCAACGGCACAGCCCTCGCCACAGGAGCACTCCCGAAAAAAAATGGCATCATCGCCAATAGCGATTTTAGGCCCGAACTCAACTCCCAAACGTCCGTTGCTTCGGAGATCCTCGATACCGTCCGCCGGGGAGACCTTCTGAAGGGTGGAAATTACATTTCGGTGGACACCGTCGCCGAGTTGATCCAGGACGCGGGGTTCCACACCTACATTGCTGGCACGAAGGGAGTCGCGCTCATGCATGATCGCAAGGCTCGGTTGATGGATACGCCGGCGCATCAAAATTCCGTCACTCTTTTCCGCGGACTCACCCTCCCTCGATCAGCGCTGCAACCGCTCCAGAAACTCAACGACGACAAGCCGTTTCCAGATCCATTCACAAACCCTAACCTCCCCTCCGATGCGTGGACTACCAAAGCCCTCACGGGGGGTCTCTGGAAAAATGGCGTCCCAAAGTACTCCGTCCTATGGCTCAGCGATCCTGACGTCACTCAACACGCCAAATCAGTCGGCGCGCCCGAATCGCTCATTGCCATCGAAAACAGCGACAAACTCTTGGGAGATCTCATCCAAGATCTGAAGGACAAAGGCGTCTATGATAAGACCGATCTCATGGTCGTGTCGGACCACGGATGCTCATCGGTATTCAAAGGCGCCGACATCGCGGCGGCTTTGAAGAAGGCAAAGATTGAAGCTCATTCGAAACTCGAAAACCCGGAGCCAGGAGATGTCATCGTGGTGACCCTCGGAGGCGCCGCCCTGCTCTACGTCGTCGATCGCAAGGAGGATATTATCCGCAAGACCGCCGAGGTGCTCCAATCCGGGGACTTTGCAGGCGTGATCTTCTCTCGCTTAGTGATCGAGGGGACCCTTCCCCTGTCGGCGGTCAATTATCCCGACGGCCCTGGGGCACCTGACTTTGTGGTCTCAATGAGATGGCTCGAAGATCGAAACGAGTTCGGCGCGGCCGGTTTACTCATCGGAACCGGCGGGGCCAAGGGGACCGGCACGCACGGCTCATTGAGCCCGTTTGAAATGAACAACACCTTGGTCGCGGCTGGTCCGGATTTCAAACGAGGGCTGCTCAGCGAAATTCCAAGTGGCAACATCGATGTTGCACCTACAATTCTCCACATCCTCGGCATCAAGCCAAAATCAGACTTGGATGGCCGAATCTTGTTCGAAGGTCTAGTCGATGAAAATCGCCCCGCGCCTCAAATACGGCAACGCATGCTCGAAGCCCGAAGACAAGTCGGTTACATGCGCTGGAAACAGTATCTTAAAGTGCTCGAGGTCGAAGGCTCCACCTATTACACGGAAGGCAACGGCGGAACCTCCAATTCGTCCAACTAAAGCTTCGGGGAGTGGTCCTTGTCGTGTCTGGTTAATCCCGTTTGAACCTCAAAAGGCCCAAGCGTTGGGAGATCGAACCATTGAACCTGGAAAAAACCACTAATCCTCGCTAATCATCACTCAAACAACAAGATGTGAAAAATAGCGATCGGGACGCCGGTTCACTGGATGGGTGAGGTGCTCAGTCAGGGTCACTTCTTCACCATGAGTGTCACTTAGCGAAACTTAGTGGTTCAACTTCCGTTTTTAGGCTGAACCTTCAATCGGCAGTGGAACTTCGTGAATATTGGCAACGGTTGGATAAGAAAGGCATGACCCAGAAGGAGGCCTCTACTTTATCGATCTGATGAGTTATACGGAATAATTTTATCGCCAGCCAGGATCCCTCGCGCTCAGGTTCAGCTTACTTCAAAGGGACGAACTCGTTACGATTGGACATCGCTTTCGCTTTCGCTTCGAGCCGGTCGATCCGCTCCTGCGATCCCGGATGCGTGCTGGCAAAGTTGAGAGCCCCATTCATGGCGCTGAGTGCAGCATTCTTTTTCTCCAAGTCCTTCAGGACAACGAAGAAATCGATCATCCCGCGAGGGTCGATCTTCGCCTTGACCAAGTATTCCCAGCCCACGTCATCGGCCTCTCGTTCAAAATCTCTGGAATATTTTTTTTGGAGCAAAAACTGCGACCCAGACGTCAATGACCCAAGCAGGCCACTTTGATCACCCGCCACGGCCTGGAACATCAGTGAGAGGCCGGCGGATTCGATAAGGCTCCTGATTCCGTGCCGCTGGGTCACATGGGCGATTTCATGCGCGAGAACGCCTGCGATTTCTTCGGGACGACGTGCCGCGTTGATCAGCCCGGCGTTCACCACTACGTGGCCGCCGGGCAGCGCGAATGCGTTGATATTGGTGTCACGGCTGAAGTGGAACTGTAGCGCGAACCGCGTTTCTGAGATCCCTTTGACCAAAGGCGTGGTGATCGATTTGAGTTTGGCCAGGGCCTCCGGATCATCGGTAATATCCCCTTTTGCACGCACTTGACCAAAAGCTTGCTCCCCCAACTGGCGCTCCCATTCGACGGGCACCTTTTCAGCAAGCGCGCGCGCCAGCCGGCCCCGGTTCAACACGAGCAGCAAAACTGGAGTGATGAACACCAAGCTCAACGCCACAGCCAGAACCCAAATTTTGTTGCCTCCGCCCCTCTTCCTCCCAGCCGCTTTCGCCTGGGAATTCAAGCCCGGATGGCCTGCCAAAATCGGATCGTTCAGGAATGCCCCATCGGTCACGTACACAGACCACCCGGCACGGTCCGGATGCGTGAGAACGGCTTGGTTCAAGTCCCACCCTCCCATCTCCAGCTTCAATCCCATCAACGGGAGCTCCAGGCAATTCTGTTCCGTGACAAATCGGACCTCTTTCAGGTCGACTTCCAGGCTGCCTGCCAGCGGCGTCCCAGGGTTTGGCGGCCCGAATGCATTTGCCGCATAAAACCGACCGTTCGGTCGAGGGTGACCCTTGGATGTGATGTCGTCTGTCATTGTGAGCGGTTAGATGCTTCCGTTGAGACTATTGTTCAAACCTTCAAAAACGCAACAAAACCCTACTTTCTCATTCGAACGCTCCAGTCCGAATGAGGCTGGCATCCGACTCCCGAGGGTCGCCTTCTGAGGTTGCCACATTCAGCGGTCTGAAGCACAGTGAACCCCAGATCGAAGTCTCAGACACCGCTGATGCTCAACATCCATCATCTCGAGCTCTTTTACTTTGTAGCCCGGCACGGAGGCATCACCGAAGCGGTTCGTCACATGCCGTACGGGATCCAACAACCCGCCGTCAGCGCCCAAATCATCGCCCTGGAAGAAAACCTTGGAAAAGCCCTGTTCCGTCGCCGGCCATTTCAACTGACCGAAGCGGGCGAATCGCTTTTCCAGTTCATCCGGCCTTTCTTTGAAAATCTGAAGGGTGTTGAGGCGAGATTGCGTGGAAACTCTGGAACGCTGCTTCGAATCGCGGCCTCATCACCGGTCCTAAAGTCTCACCTGCCGACAATTCTCAGGTCGCTCAAGCACGACTACCCCGAACTGCGCTTCACCCTGCATGAAGCCATCCAACCCGAGATTGACGCACTTCTGAGAAACCGCGAAATCGACCTCGCGGTCACCTTGCTCGATGGCCCTGCAGACTCCGACTTCACCTCTGAAAAGCTGATCGAACTTCCCATCATCTTGCTCGCTCCATCCAGCAGCAAAATCAAATCCGCGGAAGATCTGTGGAAGATGGATCCGATAACCGAACCCTTGATAGGGTTGCCGGAAAAGCAACCGCTGGTGAAGCAATTTGCCAGCGGCCTTCAGAAGCGAGGGATTACTTGGCGCGTGGGAATCGAAGTTACCTCGATCGAATTGATTGAGGTCTATGTGAGCCAAGGATTCGGATACGGCCTCACGGTGGCAATTCCAGGACAGAAGCGCCATCCAGGCGTGCGACCCATTCCCCTGCCGGGCTTCGATCCTATCCAGATCGCCGCCGTATGGAGAGGTGACCCTGATCCCCTATTGAGAGCATTGGTTTTGGGGCTACGAAACGCGGCGACGTCCCTCTCCCTCTCAGAAGACAACCTGTCAATGGTGGCCAAGTCACAAAAAGCATGACACTCTCATCAAAACCACCGTCTTCTGTTCGTCGTCGCATCGTTCGTTTCGCTCTCTTTTCAGCCCTGATTGTGGGCGGCCTGCTGTCGGCAAGGATTCTCTTTGTTTTCCGCGATCGTCACCCGAACCACAGCGTTCTCCTCGATATACCAGGTCGCAATCCCTCGCAACCTTCCCAACCACTCCGCGCCGGTTTCGCTCGCCTGAAAATAAATCCCGATGTTTCGAATCCTCGCAAGCCAGTCTGGCTCGCCGGGTTCAGCCAGAACCGTGCCGCCACAAAAATCCACGACGACCTGTGGGCCGTCGCAATCGTCATCGATGATGGCCAGTCGAGGCTCGGCTTGGTGGCCTTGGACGCGATCGGATTCTTTCATGATGACGTCATCGAAGTCCGGAGGAGCCTTTCCAAAATCGCCCGGCTCACCTACGCCATTGTATGTTCGACCCACAATCACTCCACCCCCGATCTCATGGGCCTTTGGGGCCCGCATCCACTGAAATCTGGAGTCAATCCAGCCTATCGCCTCCAGGTCATTGCAGCCGCGGCAAAAGCTCTGGAGGAGGCGACCGCCAACCTGCAACCCGCCGAGTTCTCGTCCCACGAAATCGAGCTCAAACCCGATGGATTGCAGACCGACACCCGCAAGCCGAGGGTTTTTGACCCCAATCTGCGCTTCCTCCATTTCAAGAATCCTACCAACAACGCCACGCTCGGCAGTCTGGTCGGCTGGGCAAATCACCCTGAAACCGTCTGGTCCGGCGACACCGAAATAACCGCGGACTTTCCGGGCACTCTGCGAGATGCCCTGGAATCGGGCATCCACGATGCCTCAGGAACAAAGATGGATGGACTGGGTGGGATCCATGTTTTTGTCAATGGAGCCGTGGGAGGTCTGATGACAACACACCCTTCGGTCACTGTTCCTGACCCCTATCAAGCACTGGCCTACACGAAGCCTTCCCATGAGAAAACGCGCGCCCTAGGGCAATCTCTGGCAAAACACATCCTCACTCGACTGAAAACCACGAACGCCCCCTCGCTCAGCTCAGCTCCACTCTCCATCCGCGCCCGTACAATCCAAATCCGCCTGGATAACCCCGGGTTCTTAATAGCCCCGGTGCTGGGTTTAATTGACCGCGGCCATCAGCGCTGGAATCACATCCGCACGGAAACCGCCTTGATCACTCTAGGAAACGTGAGTTTCGCCTGTATTCCGGGAGAGATATATCCTGAGCTTGTCAACGGCGGGATGGAACAAGCCCCAGGAGGCGACTTCGGAATCCCTCCATTGGAGGTGCCTCCAATTCGCGAACTCATGCCAGGCCAGATCAAATTCGTCCTAGGGCTTGCCAACGATGCAATCGGCTACATCATTCCCAAGAGCGAATGGGACCGGCGCCCGCCGTTCCTTTACGGCGCCCAGAAAGCGCCCTATGGCGAGGTCAATTCAGTGGGCCCGGAAACCGCTCAAATACTGCACCGAACTCTGAGTGAAATGTGTCGCGCTGCGACCTCGAACTGACCCTCTGCACGGGATCGTCTAACACTCATCCGATCTCTCGCGATGCAGATTCGAAATTCTAACCACGGAATCGAACCGAAAATGAGATCCCTCACTCTGTCCTCTTATATCCAACGATCTCGGTCCCATTTCGGATCCCTGTCCTGGGTTAATTCCGCCTCTTCTCAGCGTTTGGCGCTCCACTCCGAGGGCAGGGTTTCGAAACGGCCCACCAAAATGGAATGTGAAACACCCCTCCGCAACCGGAGAGGATGCTTCCGATGCATGACTATCGGGGTCAGTGCGCCCTGACTCCACTGAATAGGTATCCTCTAGGTTTTACATCTTTAGGCCGATCAGCACGTGAACTCTATCCCCGTCAAATTACTGATATTCGCCCATGTCCCTCCTCCGCATCATGGTCAAAGCTACATGGTGAAACTGATGCTGGATGGGTTTCAATCAGGGGGGACCTTGGAGAAAACCATCGTCTGCTGGCACGTCGATGCGCGTTTCTCGAAGGGCGTGGAGGACATCGGGGGGTTTCGTCCGAGCAAGGCAATGCTGGTCCTGAAGTATTGCCTGGAAGCGCTACGCCTCCGATTTGTTCACGGAATTACGCACTTCTACTACGTGCCTGCGCCCGGGATGCGAATGCCAGTCTTCAGGGACTGGGTGGTCATGCTCGTCTGCCGCCCATTTTTCAAGAAGTTCATTTTCCATTGGCATTCCGTCGGGCTCGGTGACTGGCTCGAACAACAAACGCCACCCGCGTTCGGTCAGGTCTCTCGGTTCCTGCTTGGGGGGGTGGATCTAAGCATCGTGCTCTC
This sequence comes from Verrucomicrobiales bacterium, assembly GCA_947487925.1. Classification (GTDB taxonomy): domain Bacteria; phylum Verrucomicrobiota; class Verrucomicrobiia; order Limisphaerales; family F1-80-MAGS106; genus F1-80-MAGS106. The sequence continues at coordinate 7,425 of CANLCA010000107.1, forward strand.
CCGCTACAACGCCGCTGATGCCTCGACATTTCATCCCAAGAAGATTTCCGTGGTCGCCAACGGGATCCCAGATCCCTGCCCCGATTTCGATGCCAAAATCCTGCCTTTGCGAAGGCAACGCTTCGCAACCCGCACACGGCTGGCATCAGGCATCCCTTCCGCTGATCAGGAACAAGCATCCTCTCACGAGAGCGCGGCGACGGTTTGTGTTTTGTTCCTGGCGCTCTGCACTCGTGATAAAGGCCTCTTCGAAACCGTGGATGGTGTTCTCACAGCCAACGAGTTGTTATGTCGCAAAAACTCGCCGTTTCGGTTGGTCCTGACCATCGCCGGAAATTACTATACGCCCCAGGATGAAATCGATCTCAGGAGCCGTCTCGATCTTCCCGCCGCGCAGGGAGTGTTGCATTACCACGGGTTCGTCTCCGGCGACCAAAAACGAATTCTTCTCGAGGCGGCCGACGTGTTTTGCTTCCCGACCTACTACCCGATGGAAGGACAGCCCGTCAATCTTATCGAAGCCATGGCTTTCGGACTGCCGATCGTTTCCACACGTTGGAGATCCATCCCTGAAATGCTGCCGGAAAACTATGCGGGCCTCGTGGACATCAAATCCCCCGAACAGACGGCCATGGCGCTCGTTCGTTCCATCGAAAACGACGAG
>CANLCA010000108.1 GCA_947487925.1 Verrucomicrobiales bacterium
GATCGAAAGGCCCTTTTGAGTCGAGGTCAGGAGGTTCACGATCGAGATAGGGTAGGTGAAAGACTGGCCCACCGTGGCGAACCGTGGCAGCGCTCGTTGGACATAAAGTCGTGTGCGAAATCTCGAGCTCCAGATTGCCGCGGTCAGCATGGCGCATAGGAAAAGGAGAAATACCTGGTAGCTAACGGAGAATTCCGGCTGCAACCTCATCATGGGAAGGATGGCGAGCGTCCAAAGAACTCCCCAGCCCATGGGTGCAAGTCGAGCGATGAGCCAGGCTCGGGCTCCGAACAAGGTGCGATAGACCTGATAGATTGTTTTCATGGGCGACAAAATGGTCGTTGGATCTCCTGCAACGGCTTCAGGTGCGATCGCCTGGCGTCCTTCTTCGAGGAGGAATAGATCCGGCCCACGAAGCTTTGTTTCCCCGGGAATTCGTAGTTCTTGTACTGTCACTCGTTCCCGTTTGCCCAAGATCGGGACTTGTCGTATGGTCGGGAACGTTTATCGTCAGAATAACAACAGGACGATCATAAAATTTATGAAACCGGTCAAGATCGCAGGAATCGCTGTCTCCGTGCTATTGCTGGCGGGTGTTGCCGCCGCGTTCCGTGGCGGTGGACGTAACGAACCACACGTTGTTTCCCCCCATCAACCAAAGCGTATGAACGAATTCAAAAAACCCGAGCAGACCCAGCTACAGAAGCAATTGTCTCCAGAGCAGTTCGCGGTCACGCAACAGTGCGGTACCGAACCGCCATTCCGCAACGCGTTTTGGAACAACCATGCCCCCGGCCTCTACGTGGATGTGGTGTCGGGTGAACCCCTCTTCAGCTCGCTTGATAAATTCGATTCTGGCACTGGATGGCCCAGTTTCACTCAGCCTGCGAAGGGTGTGGAAATAGTCGAGAAAAAGGACTCGGCCCACGGCATGGTGCGAACCGAGGTGCGATCCAAGCAAGCGGATTCCCATTTGGGACACGTCTTCAACGATGGGCCGGGGACGTCTGGGTTGCGCTACTGCATCAACTCCGCGTCGCTCCGTTTCATTCCTGTTGAGAAGCTGGAGGCCGAAGGTTACGGGGCCTATAGGGAACCGTTTGTGCAGGCTGGGTTGATCAAGACAAGTGTGGCTTCAACTGCCGCGACCAAAACTCCCGAGATCGGCAAACCCGAGACGGCGATTCTGGCAGGCGGCTGTTTCTGGGGGATGGAGGAAATCCTGCGAAAGATTCCAGGCGTGATCGGAACCAGTGTGGGTTATTCTGGCGGGAAGTCGGCGAATCCCACTTACCAACAAATTTGCACCGGGCGCACGGGCCACGCGGAAGCCATCCAAGTGGTGTTTGACCCGGCCCGATTGAGTTATGAGGGATTGCTCGGATATTTTTATAGGATGCATGACCCAACCACCCTGAACCAGCAACACAACGACATCGGAACGCAGTATCGCTCGGCGATTTTTTACACGAGCGATGAGCAAAGGCAGATTGCTGACCGCGTGAAAGCGAAGGTGGATAAGTCGGGTCAATTTAATCGACCGATCGTGACTGAGATCACCCAAGCGTCGACATTCTATCCTGCGGAGGATTACCACCAAAAATATCTCGTCAAGAATCCCGGAGGCTATACCTGCCACGTTCTCCGTGATTAATCCGGTTTGATTTCGTCGAACCGTGATTCCGTGAAGTCCAACTGGTAAATCATGCCCTCGAATCCAACCGCGTAGACGTTGCCCGCTTCGTCCATGCCGAAGGAGACGAGTCCTTGGGGAATGCTCCCGATCTCGCGGACTGTTTTGAGGGTTCCCTTTTCTTGAGTCAGACCAAAGATACGCTTGGAGGTGTAGTCCCCGAAGAGATACACGCCATAAAACGTCGATGTTTTCTCTCCTCGGCACACGTAACCGCCCGTGATCGAGTTCCCGTATTTCCGTTTGTAGGCGAACAGGGGTGGGATGAAATTCCTGCCTTCCTTTCGGTACTGATTGGAGAACGGTTCGAACGCCTCATAGACATTCCACCCGTAGTTCTCTCCTCGATGGACGACATTCACTTCTTCAACCCGATCCTGCCCAATATCCGCCAGCCAGAGATCGCCAGTCAAGCGATCGAAACTGAAGCGCCAAGGCTCCCGGAAACCGTATGCCCAAATCTCGGGTCGCGCGTTCAGCCACCCGCGGAACGGATTGTCTTTGGGAATGGCGTAAGCGTTGTCGCCTTCACGGCGGTCCACGTCGATGCGCATCATTTTCCCAAGCAATAATTGCAAGTTCTGGGAATGTCCGTTGGGATCGTTATGGGGCCCCGTGTCGCCCATGCCGAAATAGAGAAAACCATCCGGGCCGAATTGAAGGCAGCCTCCGCCGTGGTCTTCCGCCACGCTCAAAATCTTGATCAACCGGCGAGGTGGTTGGCCGGAGTCTCGCTTGAAGTCCGCTCCGAACTGTTTCTCGACGACAAGAGTGGTGACCTTGCCCTCCTCAAACACCTGGTACTTCAAGTAATACTTCCGATTCTCCAAAAACTTGGGATGGAAGGCCATGCCCAGCAAACCGTTGGGCCCGCGGTCGCTGAAGACTTCCTCAGTAAGGTCTGAGAAGACGATGGATTCCTCTGCTTTGGTCGTTTTCGTCATCATCCAAATCATTCCCTTTTGATGAAGCACAAGGAAAACATTGCTAAATCCGGGCACCTGATGGAGTCCAGTGAGTCCCGTCTGAACCTTCGAGTTGGGCACGCGCAGCTCCTGTGTGAAAAAGGGTCGCGCCGTGACGGGTTTCGCCAGTTGGGGAATGACGGGTGGCATGCCGCGATTGCTGATCAGAGCGGTTTCTGGCTGCCGTAATGTGGCGAGATACTCGGTGAGATCCGTGAATTCCTGGAGCGAGAGACCTGCGTGAACTCCTTCCGGCATCAGCGAAACGGAGCTGCCCCGTTGTTGTTTAATATCGGCCGTGGCGACGGACACCAATTTGGCGTCCGCGCCCATCAACTGAACGCTGAGGTCTGTGGTCTGCTTGAGCACTCCCTGGTATTCCATTCCGGCTTTTGTTTCGACGATGAGGGTGCCATAGCCTGGGGAGATGGTGGCTGACGGCAGGAGCACCGCCTCAATGAGGTCCCGTCGTCCAAACTTGTCTCCGGCCGCCAACAAATCTGGACCGGCTTTGGATGCCTGGCCATTGATTGAGTGGCATTTCACACACGCGAGCTTCTGTTCGTCAGCGAACAAGGTCGCACCCCGAGAGACGTCCCCTTCGTGAGTCAGGGCGTATCTGCGATACTCATCAACACTGGGCGCCTTGGTGGTTCCTGGAGTGGATCGGGTTTGGGCATAAGCCGGAAGGCTCGTGGTCCAGAGGAATGCGAGCGTGAGGGAAAAAGCCAGGCAGTGTTTGGCGCGAATATTCAAGAGATTGTGGGCAGTGTGAATACCCGGTAGCCGGGGTCAAGTCTCCAAAAACCATGAGGCGATCGATGGTCCAACTTTTCATTACAGCGCCTCTTGAGGGATGAGTCACATATGTCACACTCATCCGCTCCGTTCACGGATAAGACACTTGTTTCGGGGTCTCGTCGAAGTGGAACTTCAGAACGTTGGCTAATCGGGGTGGCGGGAACTATTCTGATGGGCCTTGGGTCGATCTACCCGTCCGTCGCCTCAAGCGCGGCAGCGAACTGTTCGATGAACAAGTCCAACTCCACGTCAGTGTGACTCAAGGAAAGGTAAAGTTTGGTGCCCATTGGATTGAGGAACACCCCTCGCTGGAGGAGTTCGAGCATGAGTCCTCGGCCTCGTGCGCGATCAGACTTCAGCCACGATTCGTGGTCGACAACGGGCTCCGGTGAAAACGCAACCTGCGCCAGAGGTCCGTCCCCGAGAATCTGCGCTGCGACACCGCTGGCGCGAAGAACCGAGCCCAGTCGTTGTCGCAAATCCCGCCCGAGTCCATGAAGATGTTCGTGGGCGCCCGGTTCCGACAAAATGTTGAGCGTCGCGAGCGCTGCGGCGCAGGACACCGGGTTGCCACCCGTGGTTGAGGCAGACCAGGCATAATTTGGTCCGGGGAGCCGGCGTTCATTCACTACTTCCATGATCTCGGCCCGTCCTGCGTAGGCGCCAATGGGATAGCCGCCCCCCAGCGCCTTGCCATAGGCAGCCAAGTCGGGCACGATCCCGTAGTATTCCTGTGCTCCGCCAGGCGCGAGCCGGAATCCGGTCACCACCTCATCGAAGATGAGCACGATTCCGTGGCGGCGCGTGATTTCGCGCAAGCCCTCCAGAAACCCGGGACGTGGAGTCAGGCACCGATGTAGGGGTTCAACAATCACCGCCGCTAGGTCGGTGGCATAATCCGTGATGGTCCGTTCAACGGCGGCGAGATCATTGAAAGGTGCGACCAAGACTTCGCGCTCGACCCACGCGGCTCCGGCTCCGGATGGATCGCAATCTGGAAGAGATCGAGGCCGACCGTTGATCATTCCGGCCACACCCACGGGGTGCTGTCCATGGTAGGCGCCTTCGAAGCGCAACACTTTGGGACGCCCCGTTGCAGCTTGAGCCACCCGCAGGCAGAGCATTGTGGCTTCGGTGCCCGACGCGACAAATCGCACCCGTTCCGCGCACGGACAGAGGGCGCGAATACGTTCGGCCAGTTCGACGCTACGGCGGTTGACGGCCGCAAAATTGACACCCTCGATCGCCGTGCGGGCAGCGGCTTCGACGACCTTCGGATGGGCGTGTCCGACGAGGCTTGAGCCCCAGGCCATTGTGTAGTCGAGGAACTCTCGCCCCTCAGTGTCCCAAACACGACAACCCTTGCCACGTGCCAACACCGGGATCAGTTCAGCCGGAATGCCGAACTCGCCGTTGGATCCGGCTGGAAAAACTGCGAGCGCACGCTCCCGCCAGGATGGTGGAGGTGAAGGTTGACTGTTCATCGGCGTAAGTAGTTGATTATTGAGCGAATGAAATGAGGCAAATCTTCACGATGAGCAACTGTCGTTTTAAAGTTTCACTCGAGATGCTCGGCAAATCGAGGTTGCAGGAGTACGTCCTTCCAGTTCCTCCACGGCGACGGAAACCAAGGGAATCTGTTTTGGAGTCCGAGTCGGCGTGTCGGTGGCCAAAGTTCTGCAATCGGGAAGGTGTGCCGATGGGTTTGACGGTTCCAGCGTTTGGCGGGGATCGGATCTTCGAGTGTGGGAGCCTTGTCATCGGCATCTCGGTTTCCCCGCGTGCAGGGCGCGCAGGGTAAACCCCTTGCCGTTTTCGAATGGCTCGACTTTTGCCGAAATTTCAAGGACAGGATAGCGCACGGTCGCCAAGCCGTAGGTTTTGTAAGTGGCTGCGAAAAGTTCAGTCTCGACGATGCCTGTCCAATCCGCAAGCGACAGGAATTTCATAGGCTCACCGGTGACCTGGTGATGGACGCGCTGCTGCACGACGAGTCCGCAGGCGATCACTTCGTGGCCGATGTGTTCGCTGAGTTTCGATACTGGACAGTAGGTTTCCCATGCGATGTCCGGATACAGCCCCAGCGGATGTGTGCTGACGGGAAACCCGTAGGCTTCGGTCTCCCACAGCAGGCGTTGGTGAGGTTCCGGTTCGGACAGTCCCACGGCGGGCAGTGAATCCAGTCCCGGCGGCGGCAGCAGCCAACCCTGGCCGGAAGCAGACTGGCCAAAGGTTCGGTGCAATTGCTGGAATTCCCAGTATTGCGCGGTGCGCGATTTTCCAAATTCATCAAACGCCCCGAGTCGTATCATCAACTCCATGTCTTCGCAGGGCGGTGTGACGCGTCGGTAAAAGTCGGATAGCGAGTCAAATGGGGCCCGACGGTGTTCGTTTAGGAGGTGCTCGATGGTCCGCTCGGTCAACCCTTTGGCGCGAGTGAGGGGAACACGAATCTGATTGTGGCGCGCGGGCTCTGCTGCTCCCGCTACCTTGTGGCTCACGTCTGACCCATGTGGAGCTATGCCAGATTCAACTTCATATCCTGGGCCCGGAGCATTGAGGGTGGGAGGCAGGAGGGGGATGCCGAGTCGATGGCACTCGAGTACGTAAACTAGGGGAGCGTAGAACCCTTTGCCATGGGTCAGCACGGAGGACAGGAACTCGGCGGGGTGATACCGTTTCAACCACGCGGCCTGATACGCCTCAACGCCGTACGCGGTGGAGTGGGCCTTGCAGAAGGCGTAGCCATTGAACCCCGTCACCAATTCCCACACCTCTTGAATCTTCCCGGGATCGTGTCCCTGGGCGCGCGCCGAGATCTCAAAATCCTTTGCGATTTCGTCGATTGTTTTCCACTTCTGCTTCACCAGGGCGCGCCGCAGCACATCGGCGCGTCCGGGGCTTATTCCGCCGAAAGCTTGGCATATTTGGAGGATGTGCTCCTCATAGACCACAAGGCCGAACGTGCTCCGCAAGCACGGTTCCAGCGATGGGTGCGGGTATTCCGGGGGTTCCATGCCTTGATAACGGCGTGTGAATTTCAGTTTCTTTTGTTCGTTTGCAGCGCCAGGTCGGATCACGCTCACCAACGCAATCAATCCATCGATCTCATTGATCTGGGCCATGCGACTGAGCGACGTCATGGCAGGGCTTTCAATATGATGCACCGCACGGGCATTGCCGGATGTGATCATCTCCCAAACGAAAGGATCATCGAAGGTCGTTGGCAGAGTGCAAATGCCGGTGGCGGCTCCAGGAGTTTCAGGCGTTTCCGACCGTGTCCCCACTTCTTCCTTCTTCCTCCTTCCTTCCACCTTTTCTTTTGTGTCCCGCATCACTGCGAGCCCCCCTTGGGCCAGGATGTCCATCTTCACCAACCCCACCGCTTCCACGGCGTCCATGTCGAAGTGCGTGGTGGCCCAACCTTTGTTCGATACAAATGTGGGGGTCAGTTCGTGAATGGGCTGTCGGGAGAGCACCACGCCGCACGGATGCATTTTGGGATGTCGGGGGAAACCATCGAGGAATGCCGCCATCTGCACCGCCGTCTTGAACGGTTCCTCGTCGAGGGGTAAATCCCGGCATTCAGGGCTGGCGCGGAGCATCTCCAGCAGTTGATCGCCTTTCGTTTGCCGCCCTTCCGGCACCCAGCCTCCGCCAAAACTCCATGCAAAATGCTCCGTGAACCGTCGGATCTGATGCTCCGAAACCCCAAGCACCTTTGCCACATCCCCCACCGCGGAGCGGGCTTGAAAGGTCGAAAATCCACCCACGATCGCACAATGGTTTGGTCCATACTTCGCAAATAACAAACGCACGACGTCGTCTTTGCGATCATGAGGGAAATCGACATCAATGTCGGGAAGCTTGTGCAATGCCATCCGTTCCTTGTTGAGGAACCGCTGGAAGTAGAGACCAAACCGGATCGGGCAGACATCAGAAATGCCAAGGCAATAGCACACCAGTGAATCGGCCGCGCTGCCGCGCGTAATCCACTCTATGCCGCGCGTTCGACACTCCTGGAGGAGATCCCAGGTGATGAGGAATAGGTCCTCATAACCCACTTCGGCAATGATGGTGAGCTCGGTTTCCACTTGCACGCAAACGCGGTCCAAAGGCACTTCGATGCCCCGGTCATCGTGCGGGGCCCGGCCTTGATAACGCCGGTGTAGGCCGTCGTAAACGCGTGTTCGAAGCGCGTCGTGCGAAGAATGACCTTCGGGTGATCGATAGGCCGGGAACTGGGGTTTTCCGAATGGAAAAGCGAAGGCGCACCGATCCGCAATCTCACGCGTGTGCGCGATCCATTCCGGATGATCACGGCACCCGGTCGACAATTCGGCGGAGGAGTGGAAGAACCACCGTGTGCCCTGGCGTTTTCCAGGGTGTTCCTGATGAAGTAATGTGAGGGTGCGAATGGATTGCAGGATGTCGAATTTCTGGACGTCGTCCGGGCTTGCAAAGTGGACCGGAGGACAGGCTGCGTGAGGCCGCGATCCGCCCTGCAGATGGCTTGAGGCCAGACGATAAAAACGTCCCGGGAACAGCGGCGCGAGCGAATCATCGTTCGAAATCGCAATCAATCCTTCGGTGCACCCCTCCA
>CANLCA010000109.1 GCA_947487925.1 Verrucomicrobiales bacterium
CACCAGCACGGGCGTGTATTCGGGAAGGGTGCCGCTGCCCTCCAAAGGGTACACCGCGTTCATGGTGGAAATGACCTACGATCAGCCTGGTTCGGAGGCCCCCTTCAAATTCACCACGGGCGTCAAAGTGCTGCCGGACATCGAACCCTTCCCCGGTCCCACGGCCAAACCGCCTCGATAAACGAAGATCCACAACGGGGGCGTGAATGCACGGAGAGTCGTTCCTTGCAACCCTCAGAGCCCGTCCCTGGCGGATACTCGCATGAAGACTCCTGGCCAAATTCCTACCCGCTTTAAGTCCGCTTGGGAATGCCTTCGATCGTTTTCGGTTGTGTGAGTGACTTTTTAGTTCGCGTAGAATTCAACCTTGCCCCTGCAATTCAGGGATGGGTTTGCCGTGTTGGCAGTATCGAGATTGGGTGACCCGAAAAATCAGGAATGGTGGTTCGCCCAGCATCGATTCCAAGGTGATGGTAGATCGTGCCCAGAAAATCTCCCGTCCTGGCGGGTCGATCAACGACATTCTCCCAACGCGAGTCGGTAAGCTCCGATCACTCCCCCCGTCTGGATGCCGCCGCTGGCCCGGAGATTAGAAAACGCGTTGGGCCAATGGTCGCGGCTAGGCTGAACCGTTCCGGTGGGCCCGCTCGCCACGCCGCCACCGCTGCAGCCCTGGCAACGACAGGCTTCCGAACGTTGTGAGCCCGGTGCTCAAAAATTCCCGGCGCTGCATTGGACCAGGGCAAACGGACCCGGCACTCGGATTTCCGCCGAGCATCAAGGTGTCCCCTTCTCTTTGATGCAATAAAGAAACCGCTCGCCGCGCAGGTAGAGTTCGTGGTCCACAAGCGCGGGGGAAGCACTGAAGATGTCATTGAGATGGTTGACGGCTAGGAGGGTGTTGTCGCCGTTGTGTCGGAGGACCACGGTCGCCCCATCGCGGGCAGTAATGTAGAGACGGCCATCGGCGGCGACCGGTGAAGCGAATATGAAGTCTCTGAGGCCGTCTAGGCGGAGAGGTTCGCCTCGCGGTTTGCCGGTGACAGGTTCTAGTCGGGAAAGCACGTTCTGATTATGCCTCAAAAAATACAGAGTGTCTTCGTACAACAGAGGAGATGAAACATACGGCGTGAGCCGGTTTAGTTTCCACGCGACACGGTCCGTGTCCGTGATGTCCCCCTTCGCCCCCGCGAGGCGGATCGCCAGCATGGCCTGCCAATCGTAGCTGTTGCCTGCGAAGACCATCCCATGCCCCGCCACAGGAGAGGAAACCACGTTACGCGAAAGGCCCGCACACTCCCAGAGCATCATGCCCGTGGCCAGGTCGTAGCCGCGCACCCGCTTGGTGGCGCTGATGACGATTTGCTGCTTGCCCTCGTGCTCAACCACTAGCGGGGTCGACCATGAGGTCTTTTCGTCACGTACGATTTTCCAGATCTCCCGACCGGTTCGCTTGTCGAAAGAGGCCAGGAAAGATTCACCTTCATGATCCCAGCAAACAATGAGCTTGTCCCCATACAACACAGGGGAACTGCCCTCGCCATGGGCATGGAGGGTTTGCATTTGCCCAAAGTCCTTATGCCACTTCTGCTCTCCTCGAAAATCGAGGCAATACAGGCCGCGCGACCCAAAGAACGCATACACGCTCTCGCCGTCGGTGACCGGTGAGTTGGAAGCCAGACTGGCGGTCTCGTGGCCCCCCTCATGGGGAAACTCCTCTCGTACAACTTTTTTCCAAACCAGCTTCCCATCGCGACGGCTCAAGGCGGCAACCAAAAACTGATGGCGATGCGTGACAGGCACATTGTCATGGGTGCCCGGGGCTTTGTCGTAGACAGGTTTCTGGGCATCTCCCACAGCCGAAGCCGCAGTGACGAAAACAAAGTCACCATAAACGATGGGAGTGGAATGGCCCTTTCCAGGCAGTGGAATCTTCCAAAGGACATTGTTGGTTTCGCTCCAAAGCATAGGCGGATGAGCCATGGGCGCGACCCCGGTTGCCAGAGGCCCGCGCCATTGCGGCCAGTAGCGGAGCGTCTCCACCCTGGCACCGTCCCCAACGTCAATCGCCAGCGTCGAAACAACCAACCAGCAGCCCGCAGAGAGTGAAAGGGGAATCCATCGCACGATGGAGTACTTTACACCATGAACAGTGTCTGGCAACGGCGTTCCTTCCTGCCGCGGTGTTTCTTCCTCCCAGCAGTGAACCAAGCATGTTCCCCTGGGCCTAAAGGCTGAGATAGGGAGACTAGAATCGAGGGAATACTTTCGAAATGCATTTTAGAAAAGGCATTTTAGAAAAGGGTTGCCTTGCGTTCGAGCAGAGGCAGTATCGGGACTGAACCTTGAACCCCCTCTCGAAGCATCGCCGAAACCGAAGCACCTTTGAGCAGTGGAAGCGCCAGCCACGCCGGGCAAGCCTGGATGGTGAGGGGTCGAAAGATGCGGGATAGACTCGCTGAATCACCGACAATCACCGAGTTCGTGTGTGAACAAACCAACCATGAGATCCACCGTCGCTAGATTCCTCAAGCCGAACAGAAGCGGACGTCAGCGCGTCGCTGGGTTTACGCTAATAGAGTTGCTGGTGGTGATCGCGATCATCGCCATCCTAGCGGGAATGCTCCTTCCCGCGTTGAGCAAAGCCAAGGCCATGGGGAAAAAGACAAAGTGCACGAGCAATCTGCACAACATGGGATTGGCCATGCTCATGTACGCAGATGACAACGACGCTTACGTTCCTCGCGGAAACAACCCCGTCTGGTGGCAAGTGCTGACACCCATGCTTGGTGGAAATGCCAAGGACGGTTATAAGAAGGTTCAGATCTACACATGCCCGAGCTATCCCGACAAGAGGCAATTGATTTGTTATGTGGTCAATGCCTGGACATTCACCAACCCTCGAGACAAGGTGGGGACCGAGGTGACCGGAATGGCCCGAATCACCAAGATTCAGCAACCCACTGATACCATTTATTTCGCAGACAACGAGAACGGAGCCTGGCGCCCAATCATCGCCACCTTAGGCGCGTTCGGCTCCACCGAGTTGAACGATGTTTGGAGTCCGAGCCATCTGCCCTTCAACGCGGGAAGCAAACGATTGAATAGCGAACGAAGGGTGGCGAGCGCCCGCCATGGCCGTGGATCAAACCTCATGTTTTACGACGGTCACGCAGGCTGGAAGAAAGCGGAGCTGATGGTCGTGGACGATTGGCGAGAGCAGCGGTATTAGGTCGGCGAAGCTCCCCCTTCATTGAGCGCTCAACCCCTTTAGAAGTGTCCGGTAATGGAGGACGTTGTATTCCCGCGATGCTGTCTCCTTGAACCCGGATTTCTGGATCCCCGCAGCGACCCCGAGCATGTGGGCAGCACCCCAAGGCACCACGATCATTTCTGACTTCAACAGCTCCTTCTGAATTTCGTTCAGCAGATGCTCGTTGCGCCGGGTTAGCAAGTCGTCGAACAAGTGTTTCGTCAGCTCAACATCTTGGGCCTCTTGGATCACCTGAAGGATCACCTCCGCAGTCAAACCTTGTGAATGAACGAGGGTTGCCAGATTCAGAAACTCGATCGACTTCGCGGAAAACACCTCAACATCCACGTCCGCCTGGCGCGGGTGTCCCTGGGTGGGTTCAAATTTCTCCTTCTGTTCGGACAAACCAAGAGAAGTTGCCGCCCGCTTGTAGGTAATCGGATGTTTGAGAAGATTTTTTCGGTCGGTGACCCCCTCCAAGAGAATCGCGGAGTTGGTCGGAAATGATTTCGTGATTTCCTGGTAAAAGGCGGCCTCACCAATGTGCATCATCGGAATCAAGTGGATTGTTTTCCCGTCGTTGCGAACATATTGCCTGGCACGCACGGCCAGCCTGTCTGAACGCAAATCCAAAAAACCCGCACTAAAGTGGTCGACTGCCAGGGAACAACACACAAGGAAATAAACAAAAAAGGAGGGAGCCAAAACGAATATATTCACAGAGACGAATCCAATGAGATTTCGCCAGGAGAACGGCTTGGTGCCGACCCGGCCCTCACTGACCAGAGGCCATCCAAATTTGAGCCCGCCCTGGATCCCGACCAGCAGACTCAACCCGAGAAGAACCTGACACAACGAAACGCACCACCCGATCTGACCCAAAAGGTCGAAACGATAGATGGTGAGCGGAATTGTCACGAGAAACACCACGGGGCCAAACAGCGTTATCGGCAGAAAGAATCGCTTGGGAATCATGGGCGTCATCCCCATCAAGAGATAGGTCAGGACCACGGTCAGGAAGCTGAACAGGTACACGAGCCCTCTCAACCCGGTCAAAGCATGAACGCCCAAAAATTGGATGAGGCTGTCATCGATCAACGAAAGAACCGCATCGGCCAGGAAGAGGCCGAGGCACAGACTGAGTAAGATAGTGACGAATTTCTTCAAGAAACGCCTGGTGTCGAGGGCTGGAACCTAAGCCAGGAACGACCTCCCAGCAAGGAATAAGAACATTCTCTAGCCAGACGCCATTTTCCGGGGCGGGTCGATCGCGCTGCATAGCCTACGGCTCTTGACCAATCACCCGCAGACAGGGAACCCACTCCTTGAGCCTGGGTCACCCAGGAGTAATCCTTTACGAGTTCTGGAAGGATTCTTACCATGCCGCTATGAAATCACGGTCGGCCTTCAAAACACTCACCCGATCACTGTGCCTCTGCGGTCTTTTGTGCGCACTCTTAAGCTCAGCGGCGCTCGGTGAAAACTGGCCCGCGTGGCGAGGGCCGCATGGCGACGGACGCTGCGACGAAACACGGCTTCCACTCCGGTGGGGCACGAATCAAAACGTTCGGTGGCGCGTTCCGCTGCCGGAACGGGGCAACTCGACTCCCATTGTGTGGGGCGACCGTGTCTTGGTCACCCAAGCCTCTGAAAAAGGCCGCCAACGCACGCTCCTATGCTTTGATCGCGGCACTGGCAAAGTGTTGTGGACCAGAGGATCCACGGTTGAAAACCCGGAGCCGACTCATGACACGAACCCCCAGTGCGGTTCCTCGCCAGTCACCGACGGCGAGCGAGTCGTCGCATGGTTCGGTTCAGCAGGCTTGTATTGCTACGATCTCACCGGGAACGAACTTTGGCATCGCGACCTGGGACCGCAACGGCACATCTGGGGCAATGCGTCCTCGCCCGTTTTGCACGCCGGTTTCTGCTTCCTGAATTTCGGCCCTGGCGAACCCAGTTTCCTGCTCGCGGTCGATGCCAAAACCGGGAAGGACGTTTGGAGGATCACCGAACCGAACGCCGACTCGGGCGAAAAGAAGCCGGGCCAGGAGAAAACAGTGTGGATCGGTTCCTGGAGCACGCCGCTCATCGTGAAAGCCGGAGCGCGTGACGAACTGCTCATGAGCTGGCCCAACCGTCTGATCGCCTTTGAGCCGAGGACTGGAAGGGAGCTTTGGTCCTGTCGCGGCCTTAACCCGCTGGTCTACACATCACCACTCCACGACGCGGCGAGCCAAGCAGTTGTCGCCATGGGCGGCTTTAGTGGGATGGCGCTCGCCGTGATGGCAGGAGGTGCTGGTGATGTCACGGAATCACGCCGGCTTTGGCATCATCCCAGAACGAAGCAGCGGATCGGGTCGGGGGTGATTCACAAGGGCCACATCTATATCCAAAACGACCCGGGAGTAGCCGAATGCTGGGAATTGCAGACCGGCAAACTGGTGTGGGAAGAGCGCCTCGCTGGGGCATCCCCAAAAGGCGACTCATGGTCTTCTATGGTGCTGGCGGGCGACCGCCTCTACGTGATCAACCAAGGGGGTGATACGTTCGTCCTCAGAGCGAGCCCGAAGTTCGAAATCATGGCCACCAATTCGATTGGTGAAACGACCATGGCGTCGCTTGCGCCCTCCGATGGCGAGATATTCATCCGCACCTACCAGCACCTTTGGTCTGTCAACGATTCGCAAAAACCCTCCCCATGAAAATCATCCGAATCCTCGCTTATCGCGTCGAACTTCCGCTGCACGAGACCACCTATAAGTGGTCCGGAGGCAAATCTGTGACTCTTTTCGACAGCACCATCGTGCGCGTCGAAACGGACACGGGACTAGTCGGCCACGGCGAGGTCTGCCCGCTTGGCCCGTTCTACCTTCCCGCCTACGCCGAAGGTGTGCGCACCGGGCTGCGAGAGCTCGGCCCTCATTTGATCGGTGATGACCCGTGCCAAGTCGCCAAGCTCAATCGAAAGATGGACGCCGTGCTCAAGGGCCATCCGTACGTCAAGAGCGGGATCGACGTCGCGTGCTGGGATATCCTAGGCCAAGCCTGCGGCATGCCTGTTTGCGAACTACTCGGCGGCCGCTACGGCCCCGATTTCCATCTCTACAGAGCCATTTCCCAGGAGGACCCGGATGCGATGGCAGCCAAGGTTGCGGGATATCGCGCCGAGGGCTATCGCCGCTTTCAGCTCAAAGTCGGAGGCGACCCCGACGTCGATATCGAGCGAATCCACGCGGTCGCTGCGCAACTCCAAACCGGCGATCGGCTCGTGGCAGACGCCAACACCGGCTGGGTGCAGCACGAAGCGGTGCGTGTCGCACGCGCCGTCAGGGACGTAGACGTCTACATCGAGCAGCCCTGCCTCACCTACGAGGAATGCCTCGCCGTCCGCCGCCAATGCGAACGCCCCTTCGTGCTGGATGAAACCATCGACGACCTCCATATGCTCCTCCGCGCCAAAGCGGATCTGGCGATGGATGTCGTCAACTTAAAAATCAGCAAGCTCGGCGGCCTTACCAAAATAAGGCAGGCTCGCGACCTCTGCGTCAGCCTGGGCATCGCCATGACGTTGGAAGACAGTTGGGGCGGCGACATTGCCACCGCGGCGATCGCGCACCTCGCTCACAGCACGCCCACAGAGTTTCTTTTCACCACCACGGACTTCAATAGCTACGTCACGGTGAGCACGGCGGACGGTGCGCCGATGCGGCTGAACGGGCGTATGGCGGCATCCAACTCTCCCGGTCTTGGCATCGCACCACGCATGGACGTTTTGGGCAAACCCGCGCTCGAAATCACCTGACAGGTTCGTCCAGTGCCCCTCTCTCACGCTCGGCCAAACATCTCACGTTACAGGTGACCCTTCAAAGCCGATTTGCTTGAATTCACAGATGAAGCTCAAAATTCGAACTCCGGAACTTCATAGAAAACGGCTCCGTTCGCGACGTCTTGACCCGTTGCCTTTGTTCCCAAATACTCCCCAGATGATCACCAAGTCACTGACCGTCCTGGCCTCCATTGCTTTAACGCTGTCCGCTGACGCCGAGGACACGGTAGGGTTCAAGAAAATCAGACTCACGGACCAATTCATCAGCGAAGGCGCCCACGCCGGCGATTTCAACAAGGACGGCAAGAGGGACATCGTCGCCGGTTGGCAATGGTTCGCAGGGCCAGACTTCAAGAAGGCGCATGAATTTACCCCGCCGCCATCGAAACCCTACGACGGCGCAAAGAGCTATTCAGACTACTTTCTGACCTACGTGTACGACTTCAACGGCGATAAGTGGGACGACATCCTGGTGTTCAGTTGGCCCGGAAAGGATGCCTCGTGGTACGAAAACCCTAAGGATCGAGGCGGCCACTGGTCCAAGCATAAGCTTCTCGACGAGGCCGATAACGAATCCCCTCAGCTCGGGGATATGAATGGCGACGGCAAACCGGAGCTGATCTGCCACACTGGTGGCCGGTTCGGTTTTGCCGAAATAGACTGGAAGAATATTTCGTCGCCGGCGAAATTCTGGCCGGTTTCACCGGAGGACAAAAAGAACATCTTCCGCTACACCCACGGCTACGGCTACGGCGACATCAATGGCGACGGCAAGCCCGACATTCTCGAAAAGAACGGATGGTGGGAACAGCCCAAAGACTATCGCGCGGGGGGAGATTGGAAATTCCACAAAGCGCCCTTCGCCCCGGAAGGCCTGCGCGGAGGTGCCCAGATGCTGGTTCTTGACGTGAACGGTGACGGCCGCAGGGACGTGATTACGAGCTGGGACGCCCACGGCTA
>CANLCA010000110.1 GCA_947487925.1 Verrucomicrobiales bacterium
CACGGCGAGACTGGGATGCTCACTTGGTGCGGAGGCAGTTCCAGGATCAGTCTTCCTCCTCTTCCGGTTCGACCTTCTTGACCACCCGCATCGAGACGGGGTTTTCCAGAATGCCTATCGCATCGATTTCCAGCTGAAGGGAATCGCCTGCTTTGAGGAACGAGGGGGTCTGCCTAAAAAGAGCCGTTCCAGACGGGGTTCCTGTTCCCACGATGTCTCCCGGGTCTAGACTGATGACCTGTGAAAGCTTGCTCAGCAATGTCGGGATGGAAATCGCGAGGTCTCGAGTGCTCGTCTCCTGGAGAACCTGGCTGTTCACCAGCAGCCGCAACTTCAGGTCTGAAGGATCCAGAATTTGGTCGACCGTCGCGACGCAAGGGCCGATGGGGCAAAAGGTGTCGCAGTTTTTTGCGAGGGTCAACTGGTTGGAATCCAGCTGAACATCCCGTGCGGTGATGTCGTTGAGGATGGTGTAGCCTGCCACATACGCCAGCGCGTCGGCCTCGGCAACTCTTTTCATCCTTTTGCCGATGACCACGGCTAGTTGGATTCCGTAATCAACGCGCTTTGAAACCTTCGGCAGGCGGAGGGCCACGCCTGGGCCGATGATTGAAGAAGGCCATTTCGCGTAAAATAAGGGTTCCTGAGGGAGCCTTCCATCAGGCAGTTCGGCGGCTTGGCTCTTGTAATTCCACTCGAGGCACACGATCTTCCCCGGTCGCAAAACGGGAGTCAGAATGTAGACCTCATCAAGGGAGTACTCCAGGCGCTCACCCACCGGCACTACGGGCCGTTTTGCCATGAATGCGATGGCTTCCCTGGCGGCCTTGAGGGCGGGTTCGCCGAGGCCAAGAAAAGCCACCATCTCCGAAGGCAGTTCGCCCAGGGCTTCGGGCGGCGCCTTGAAGGTGGCACGCCAGATTTTATAGGCGGCAGCGAGATCGATCAGGACGACGCCTTGTTTTGCGCCGAGCCTTTGCCGGCCCTGTGCCTCGAATGTGTAAAGCTTCATGAATCAGAGTGCTTTGAATGATTTCAAAGAAACTCGTTGATCAGGTTTTCCAGGAATTCCTGGCGACCGCTCGTGTTAGTTTTAATTTCACCCAGCTTCAGGGCATGTTTCTCCAGCTCGGCAAATCCCACTTTACCTTGCTCGATCTGCTTCCCGATTCCCGTGTCCCACGAGGCATACCGACTCCTGACGAATTCGCCGAGCCTTCCATCTTTGCGTATAGCCGCGGCGATTCGGAGGCCCCGGGCAAAGGTGTCCATGCCCGCGATGTGGGCGTGGAAAAGGTCCACAGGCTCGAAGCTTTCACGGCGCACTTTGGCGTCGAAGTTGGTTCCCCCAGTGGTGAACCCGCCCGTCTTCAAAATAGTCAGCATCACTTGCGTGGTGAGGTAGAGGTCCGTCGGAAACTGATCGGTGTCCCAGCCCAGAAGCACGTCGCCCATGTTCGCGTCGATGGACCCCAGCGCGTTGGCCGCCGCCGCCACTTCCAACTCGTGCTGCATGCTGTGTCCTGCAAGGGTCGCGTGGTTGGTCTCGATGTTCAGTTTGAAGTCGCGCAAAAGATCGTATTGTCGCAGAAAATTCAGACAGGCTGCCGCGTCCGAATCGTACTGGTGCTTGGTCGGTTCTTTGGGTTTCGGCTCGATGTAGAACGGACCTTTGAAACCGATCTTGTTCTTGTAGTCCACCGCCATGTGCAGAAACTGGCCGAGATGGTCCACCTCGCGCGCCATGTCTGTGTTGAGCAGGGTGGTGTATCCCTCGCGTCCTCCCCAAAACACATACCCCGCTCCCCTCAGCTCGTGGGTGACTTCGATGGCCTTCTTCACTTGGGCGGCGGCATAGGCAAAGACGTCCGCGTTGCAACTGGTCGAGGCGCCATGCATGTAGCGGGGATGCACAAAAAGACAGGCCGTTCCCCAGAGCAACTGGATTCCGGTCCGCTGTTGCTCGGCTTTCAGCACCTTCACCACCGCATCCAGGTTCTTGTTGCTTTCAGCCAGGGATTTGCCCTCCGGCGCCACATCCCTGTCATGAAACGCGTAGAAGGGGACGCCCAGTTTTTCCATGAACTCGAAAGCCACTCGGACCCGTTTTTGCGCCATCTTCACGGAATTCGTCCCATCCTCCCAGGGCCTGATGGCTGTGCCTGAACCGAACATGTCGGCGCCCTGTCCTCTGAAGGTGTGCCAATAAGTGACGGCGAACCGGAGGTGGTCCCTCATGGATTTCCCCTCCACAAGCTCCTCCGGGTTGTACTGACGGAAGGACAAAGGGTTCCTGGAATCAGGGCCTTCGTAAACTATTTTGGAGATTTTTGGGAACGCGGCCGCCATATGAATGTTGGGTGATGAATGATGGGTGATTCGATTATAAGCTCGTGTCGTCGATGCTCAAACTGAGCACCACTCACCGAGGCTAGCCCAGACCGTCCCGCCTTGCAATCCTCCAAAACGCCTCAGGAAAGGGTTAGGAGCTAGACCCAGATCAGGGGTAGGAACACCTAAAAGCTCATTTTGGGTGAACTCCTCACATCAACTCAGAATCGCGAGTCCCAAGGGTGCTTGATCGTTGCCTCGGAATGCCTGGATGAACAGCGCTCGAGCAGTGTGTTTCTCATCCGAAAACTCGTTCTCCCTGCGATCGCGCACCGATTTCCCGTTCAAAATGGGAGACACACCAGGCCAAGGATGGCTCGCCCTCGAGTTGGGAGCACAAGGAACCGCCGACAAGCAAGAAAGAGCAAACTCTGGCCAAACCGCGTGAAGACCTTCCGACCATGGAGTCGGAGGTTAGAGGTGTGATGAAACGACGAACTCTGCTTTTCGTGATCCTCCTCGCCCTGGTTGCGGGTTTCTCCATCGGCCATGGCCAGGGGAAACGCAACCGTGCGGCCAAGGAGTTTATGCGGGACAAGTTGGAGCTGTCGCAGCGTGTGCTTGAAGGCTTGGCGACCGAGGATTTCGACCTTCTCATCGTCAAAGGCACACGCCTTAGTGCCATGAGCAAAGAAGCCGGTTGGCGTGTGTTCGAGAACCCAAACTACGAGCAACAAAGCGCCGCTTTCAGGCGTCACGCCGACTCGCTCGTGAAATCGGCCCGAGACCAGAATCTTGATGCCGCCACTCTTGCCTACGTCCGCATGACCATGAGCTGCGTGGATTGCCACAAGCTTGTGCGTGGAAAATTTGTGGCCTCGGCGGAGGGTCCCAAGGCACCCACCCTCGCCGCCGTGCCCGGGTTGAGGGTGCGAATGGGCCCATGATAGCAATCTGGCAGGAATTGGCTGCCCGGTCCGGCCCGAGTTGCGCGTGTTTGAATCGTTTGATCCTTTATGACTGAACCTCAAATCACCGCGGTGCCAATGCCTGGGGCGACCTCAGAACACGGACCGGCCATCGAGCTCCAGCGCATCCTGGTGCCTGTCGATTTTTCGCCCGCATCCAAGGACGGCCTGACCTTCGCTGGCGCGCTTGCGGACCGGTTTCGCTCGCGACTTCACCTGCTCCACGTCATTGAGCCACCAGGATTGCCAGAGTGGGGCTACGCACACCTCGCTCGGCGCGATGTCAAATTGCGCCGTGCGGCGGAGAAGAAGCTGCCCAAACTGCCCTCCGAGTGTGGCATCGACCCCGGGCTGATCGTGGGGGCAGAGATCTGCGCCGGTGAGGCGGAGGATGCGATCTGCAACGCCGCGGCCAGGGTGCGCGCGGACGTCATCGTCCTGGCCAGCCACGGCCTCGGAGGTCTCCGCCATGCGGTGTTCGGTAGCACGGCTGAACGGGTGGTTCGCCGCGCACCCTGCCCTGTGCTGACGGTTCGGGAGCGAGTGCTGCGAAACAAGTCTGCAGGAATCAATCTGTTCGAGCTGAAGCGGCTCTTTGTGACAACGGATTTCTCGAGCGAATCTAAGAAGGCCTTTCCCTATGCGGCAGCGCTGGGGAGAATGTTCCATTCATCTCTCACCCTGGTCTACGTGGTGCCCGGGCAACTGCCCGCCGAGCTGAGTCACATCGGCATCGTGCTCGAGCAAAGAAGGCTCATGGAGGAAGCTCGCAAACACCTCCCGCCTTTCGCCCGGGCTGAGTTTGCTCCGGACCTGGACATCGACACCCGAGTCTTGAATGGCGGGTCGGCCCACGAGATTTGTCGGATGGCGGCAATGCAGGGGGCCGACCTCATCATCATGGCGACGCACGGGCACACCGGGCTGAAGCACTTCCTCGTCGGGAGTGTCACGGAGAACGTCGTGCGCCATGCGCCCTGCCCCGTGCTGGTCGTGCGCGAGCGGGAGAACGACTTTGTCAAGGGGTGAGACTGACTGCCTGTTGCCTCGCGAACCACAAAAAACAGTTGAACTTAACCAATCTCCGGGAAGCTTGCCGCGTCAGCGAGGCCTTATAGTGATTCAGAGGAAAGACAAGAACCTATGGGCACCGCCACGAGTCCTTCAAACGCCAAAAGCCTGCCGCAAGGCATGCCTCCGATCATGGCAGGCGCAGCCGTGAGCCAGGCAAAACCGAAGTCGCAGCCTCGCAGCCTGAGTCGTTTCATCAAGTGGTATGAAGACATTTCTATCGACGACGTCACCTGGGTGGGCGGCAAGAACGCTTCCTTGGGCGAAATGGTTCGCGAGCTGACCCAGAGCGGGGTGCGAGTGCCCGATGGATTCGCCATCACCGCGGAGGCCTACAGGCATGTGCTACGCGAATCGGGATTGGAGGATCAAATCAAGAAGGCGTTGACCGGTCTCGACACACGCAACGTGGCCGATCTGCGAACGCGCGGAAGCTTGATCCGCAGCCTGATCTTGGGCGCTTCGCTCCCAAGCGATCTCGAGCAGGAAATTATGGATGCCTACGACGCACTGAAAGGCCGGCAACTCCATCCTGCCGATGTCGCCGTCCGTTCGAGCGCCACAGCGGAAGACCTGCCGGACGCCAGCTTCGCCGGCCAACAGGAGACCTACCTCAACGTCCAAGGCCATCTTGAGCTCATGAATTCCTGTCTGCGCTGCTTTGCCTCGCTGTTCACGGACCGCGCCATCAGCTACCGTGTCGACAAAGGCTTCGATCACTTCAAAATCGCGCTGAGCATCGGTGTGCAGCTCATGGTGCGCTCAGATCTCGCGGCAAGCGGCGTCATTTTCACCCTCGACACCGAGACCGGCTTCCGCGACGCGGTGCTAATCAACGCCTCCTACGGCCTGGGTGAAAATGTCGTGCAAGGCAGCGTGAATCCGGACGAATACTACGTCTTCAAACCCACTCTATTCACGGGGCACCGTCCCATCCTCCAGAAAATCGTCGGCTCCAAGGAATTCAAGCTCGTCTATGATGTCGGCGGAGGCAAGATGGTGAAGAACATTCCCGTGCCGCCCGGCGACCGAGCGAGGTTTGCCATCACGGATGACGAGATCGTCCAGCTCGCCCGGTGGGCCTGTCTCATAGAGGACCATTACTCCGCGAAACGGGGGCGGCCAACCCCGATGGATATCGAATGGGCGAAGGATGGACGCACGGGCGAGATGTTCATCGTGCAGGCGCGACCCGAGACGGTGCAGTCTCGTAGAACGGTCGAGACCATGGAGACTTACAAGCTGAAGCAGCACGGGCGGGTGCTCGTCTCCGGACGCGGCGTCGGGGAGAAAATCGCCAGCGGCCCGGTGCGTGTCATCCAGAGCGCTCAGTTCATTGGCGAATTCAAGGAAGGCGAGATTCTCGTGACGGACAAGACGGACCCGGATTGGGAACCCATCATGAAGAAGGCTGGCGCAATCGTCACGAATAGAGGCGGGCGCACCTGTCATGCTGCCATCGTGAGCCGCGAACTGGGCGTGCCGGCCATCGTGGGCACTGAGCACGGCACTGAACTGCTCAAGGACGGCCAAATGGTCACCGTCAGTTGCGCCGAAGGCGACACTGGATTTGTCTATGAAGGCCGGCTTCAATTCGAAGTGCATCGAGCGACCCTCGAGGGCCTCGAACGGCCGCGCACCAAGGTGATGATGAACGTCGGCAACCCGGAGGAAGCTTTTTCCCTAAGCTTCATCCCCAACGACGGCGTTGGTCTCGCCCGCGAGGAATTCATCATCACCAACTACATCAAGGTGCATCCGCTCGCGCTGCTCGACTACGAGCGGATGACCGACGCTGGAGTGAAAGCGCAAATAGACCAGCTCACGGCAGGCTACGCCGACAAGCCTCAATTCTTCGTGGACAAGCTCGCGCAAGGCGTCGCGATGATTGCGGCTGCGTTCTTTCCGAAAGATGTCATCCTGCGCCTCAGCGATTTCAAGTCCAATGAGTATGCCAACCTCATCGGCGGACGCGCCTACGAACCGACAGAGGAGAACCCGATGATTGGATTCCGCGGAGCGAGCCGCTACTACAACCCGCGCTACCAGGCTGGGTTCGCGCTTGAATGCCGCGCCGTGAGGCTCGTCCGGGAGGAGATGGGCCTCACCAACCTCAAGCTCATGGTCCCTTTCTGCCGCACTGTTGAGGAAGGTCGCCGCGTCCAGGCGGAAATGGAGAAACACGGGCTCCGGCGCGGCATCAACGGGCTGGAGCTGTACGTCATGTGCGAGATTCCCAGCAATGTCATCCTCGCCGAGGAGTTCGCCGAGCTTTTCGACGGCTTCAGCATCGGATCAAACGACCTCACGCAGCTCGTTCTCGGCGTCGATAGGGACAGTGAAATCGTCGCCCCGATCTTCGATGAACGAAATGCTGCGGTGAAAAAGATGATCGCCCAGGTCATCGCCGTCTGCCGGGCAAGAAAGCGCAAGATCGGCATCTGCGGCCAGGCTCCCAGCGATTACCCCGACTTCGCCCAATTCCTCGTCGCCGAGGGTATCGACAGCATCTCGCTGAACCCGGATACGGTGTTAAAAACCACCGCCGCGATTCTGGAAAAAGAGAAAGCGCTCCGACAATGACCACCAACCGAAGCAACAAAAGCCATCCGATTCTCTGCGGGACGGATTTTTCCATCCATTCCGCCGAAGCAGCCACCGTGGCTTCCGCAATCTCCAACCGCGCCGGCTGCGAATTACTTCTCGTCCATGTCGATGAGCATGCCGGACTGGAAGCGAGCCATCCCGAGGTGTTAAGGGCCGTGCTCGAGAGAACGCGCGAGCATCTCGAAAAAGAAGCTGAACGCCTGCGCAAGATGGGCGCGGAGGTGAAGCATCAACTGTTGGTCGGCTCTCCTTACGAAGCGCTTGTCAGACAAGCCACAACTTCAAACGCCAGACTGGTGGTGGTGGCGTCCACGGGACATATCGCCGTGGGAAAACTGTTGGCCGGCAGCGTTGCCGAACGCACGGCTGAGGCATCGCCAACGCCCACACTGATCGTCCGGCAAGGCGCCAGACTGACAGCCTGGGCCCGCGGAGAGGGCCGTCTGAAGGTGCTAGTGGGATTCGATTTTTCCAGCAGCTCCGACGCTGCTCTGCGTTGGCTGCGCGAGTGGCAAACCACAGGTCCCTGCGAGATCACAGTGGCACACGTGGGCTGGCCCCCGGCGAATCTCGAACGTTTGGGGCTGCGAGGACCAGTTTCGCTGACCGAAAACCATCCCGAAGTCGCTCGCGTGCTGCAACGCGACTTGGAGGAACGAGTCCATGGAATTCTGGGTGATCAACCGGTTTCCTATCGCATCGTGCCGGGATGGGGTCGGGCCGACGCCCACCTGATGCAGTTGGTGCAAGAGGAGAAACCAGACCTGGTGGTGGTGGGAGCCCATCAACGGCACGGCCTCAGCCGGCTCTGGCTCGGGTCGGTATCACGCAGCGTGTTGCATCACGCGCCTATGAGCGTGGCCGTGGTCCCGTTGCCCCGATCCGCCGATCCGACCCTCGTTGCCATTCCCGAGATCAAACGCGTGCTGGCGACCACGGATTTTTCAGAGTTGAGTCGACACGCCTTGCCCTACGCCTACGCGGCGCTCCGGCGCGGAGGTTGCGTCAAACTCATCCACGTCGTCGCCCCTTGGGAGTTGCCAAGCCCCTTGGCGCCG
>CANLCA010000111.1 GCA_947487925.1 Verrucomicrobiales bacterium
ACTTTTGTTCACCTCTATCTCAACGGCCTGTATTGGGGTCTCTACAATCCGGCGGAACGCCCCGACGCGGCATTCTCAGCCAGCTATCATGGGGGCGATAAAGAGACATGGGACTCCATCAACCAGGATTCTGTTCCAGACGGAAATTATGACGCTTGGAACCGTATGCTCGCGATGCTCGGCCAAGATTTTACCAAGGACGACGTTTACCAGCGCATCCAGGGGAACAACCCTGATGGCTCGCGCAATCCAGCGTATGAAAACCTCTTGGATGTCGACAATCTGATCGATTATTTGATCCTCAATTTCTACATCGGCAACACGGATTGGCCAGGCCGCAATTGGTGGAGCGGGCGGGACCGGAACAACGGCGATGGTTTTAAGTTCCGTCCGTGGGACAGCGAAACCGCGCTGGGCCTCAGCGGGTTGGAAGTGAACGTGACGGGTGCGCAGGACGCCGTGGCGCGTCCCTATGCCGCGCTTCGGTCCAACGCCAGCTTCCGGCTTAGATTTGCGGATCACGTCTACCGGCACTTCTTCAACGGCGGAGCATTCCATGTGATGACAACCGCTCCATGGAACCAGGCACAGCCCGAACAGAACCGCCCGGCGGCCCGGTTTTTTGCCCTGAGCGAGCAGATCAGCCGAGGCATCGTTGGAGAGACCGCCCGGTGGGGTGATCAGTTGAACGCAAAACCCTACACCCGAGATGAACATTGGCTGACGGCGCGAAACAGCCTGCTCGCGAATTTTTTCCCACGCCGATCCGCCATTGTGCTCCAACAATTCCGCTCCGCTGGTCTTTACCCGAAGGCCGACCCGCCTTCCATGAACATGCGCGGTGGCTCGGTGGAACCTGGCTTTCGGCTCTCGCTCAGCGCCCCCCAAGGCGCGATTTACTACACCACCAACGGGGCTGATCCTCGGAACAGAGCTGGCGCCAGACTCTACAGCGAACCGGTCGTTCTCTCAGAGGGGACCGAGATCAAAACCAGAGTCTTGAATGGAACTGAATGGAGCGCTCTGAACCAGGCCACGTTTGTGGTCGGGAAACCCTCGCTGGGGCTCAGCGAACTCCATTATCACCCCTCCACCCCGAGCCCTTTGGAACTAGCCGCAGGATTTAGCAACGCCGAGGACTTCGAGTTCATTGAGCTGCTGAATAATGGATCTGCAAACTACGACTTGAATGGAGTCTTCTTTGGAACTGGAATCCAATTCGAGTTCACGGGCTCGAAGATAACCAGGCTCGCTCCGGGCGCCTACCTCCTGCTCGTCAAAAACCAGGCAGCCTTCGAAAAACGTTACGGGATGGGTCTGCCCATCGCCGGCGAGTATTCCGGGAAACTCAACAATAGCGGCGAACACCTACAGGCCTTCAATGCGAAGCAAGAAGTGGTTCTGGATTTTACTTATGGCGTCCTGCCGCCCTGGCCAGAGTCCGCTGACGGTTCAGGCCCCTCCCTCGAAGTCGTAGATCCAGGTGCGGACCTGAATGCAGCTGCCAATTGGGTGGCGGCGGTTCAAGCCGGCGGTTCCCCTGGAAAGGCCAATCCTCCGGCAATCCTTCGCGTCGAAATACTGCGCGCCGATTCAACATCCGTCCGGATCATGTTCCAGGGAAAAATGGGTTCCTCCTACACACTGCATTCGACTGAAACACTGCCCTCCAAAAACTGGGCTGTAGTAGAAACCGGAACGACACTCGGTACGGACACGCGAGTCGAGCTGACCCTCACCCCACCTCCCAATGGGTCGGCGAGGTTCTTCCGTCTTTCCGTGCCGTAGCTCCAGAATTCGACAACGATCGATTCCACCCGGGATCGTTGAACCGCAGCTCCGAAACTCCACTCGTCGGGAGCCCAAGTTTCGGAAGGCGAGGTCAGCCGGCTCCCTGACGAGGGGGCCGAATTCCTCGAGCTGAATCTCCATGGGGATTCATGTGGCTCGTCGTTCCGGTTCCTGGGTTTTCAGAACTAGCAAACCAACAGAGAAACAGCCCTGCACTTCACAATCGACAGCACGCTACGTTTGAAGTCAGAATAGCGACCTTTAAATGGCATTGCTGCAACTGCGGAAACTCGTAAAAAGCTACGTTGATCCGGAAGGACAACGGAGCGTGGTGGTGGATGTGGCTGGGTTCGAAATGAACGCCGGCGAACACGTTGCGTTGAGCGGCGAGAGCGGCACCGGCAAAACGACCCTGCTCCATATGATCGCGGGCATCGTCCGGCCGGACTCAGGTTCGGTGGAGTTCGACGGCCAGGATCTGAGCCAGCTTGGTGAGTCGGGTCGCGACAGGGTCCGCGCCACCGGTATGGGCACCATTTTTCAAACCTTCAACCTGCTCCAAGGGTTCACCTGCCTCGAAAACGTGTTGCTGGGAATGCACTTCGGCCATGGGGCAAATCGAGATCGAGCCCGCACGCTTCTCAGCCGGGTGGGGCTCGAATCCCGGCTGCACCATTATCCCCGCCAGCTTTCAACCGGGCAGCAGCAACGCGTGGCCGTGGCCCGCGCCCTGGCCGGAAAACCCAAGCTCGTGCTGGCGGACGAACCCACGGGAAACCTGGATCACGCAAACTCCCTGGAAGCGCTCCGTTTGATCCGTGAGGTGTGCGGGGAAAACAACGCCTCCTTGCTCCTCGTCAGCCACGACCGCGAGGTGCTCTCCCGATTCGACCGGGTGCAGCAGCTCGGAGAAATCAATCGGGCCGCCCACTGAACCCAAGCCAGCCCACACACTCCTCAGGATGAACATCTTCCTCATCGTTCTCAAGAGCCTCCGACAGCACTCTCTATCCACCGCGATCACCGCCGCCTCGATCGCCCTGGCGGGTGGGCTGCTCATGGCGGTGTGGGTTGTGAAGGAGCAGTCGCATCAGGCTTTCACCCAAAACAACGCGGGATTTGACGCCGTGCTCGGCGCCCGCAGTTCGAAGCTTCAGCTCGTTCTGAATTCCATCTTCCACGTCGAGGAATCACCGGGAAATATGCCGTGGAACGATTATCTTGAGATCCGTAACAACCCGAATGTGGAGACGGCCGTGGCGATCGCTGTCGGGGACAACTACCGGGGTTACCGGCTTGTGGGCGTGACACCCAACCTCTTCACACAGGTCGAATACGCTCCCGGGAAACGGTTCCAGGTCAGGCCGCCGGGACGCCTGTTCGATCCGGCCCTGCGCGAAGCGGTGGTGGGCAGTTTCGCGGCGGAACGGCTCGGGCTACGCTACGGCGACACCTTCCATCCCTTTCATGGGCTGAACTTCAACGAGAAGGAGCAGCACCCCGAAATCTATGTCGTTGTGGGAATCATGAAACCCTCCAATACACCCGCAGACCGGGTGATCTGGATTCCGCTTGAAGGAACCCAGAAAATGAGCGGGCACGACGAGCGGGCTGCCGAGGATGTCAGCGCCGCCCTAGTGAAATTGAGGGGCAGCGGACAGGCCGGTTTCCGCCTTGACATGTTCTACAACAAGCAGGGCAATCGACTGACTTTCGCGTGGCCGGTGGGACGCATCATGGCGCAGATGTTCGATAAGATTTCCTGGTTCGACCGGGTCCTGGCGATGGTCTCTTACCTGGTCGCGGTGGTCGCGGCGGGATCCATTCTCGCCAGCATCTACAACTCGATGAACGAACGGAAGAGAGACATCGCCATCCTGCGCGCCCTCGGGGCCCGGCGCCTGACGGTGTTCTCAATGATTCTGTTGGAGGCGGCTACCATCGCGGCGCTGGGGATGGCGGCAGGATTTGCGGTCTACGCAGGCATCACGCTTGCGGCAGCGGAGTTGATTCGCGCCCAGACCGGCGTGGTCTTGTCGCCGTTCTCTTTCAACACAGTGATGCTCTGGGCGCCGGCGGGCATGATTGGGCTGGCTGCGCTCGCCGGATTGGTCCCCGCCCTCAAAGCCTACAGAACTCCTGTTGCCGAGAACTTGGCCCCCTTAAGCTGAACCCGGAAGCGCGGCGCGCAAGGAACTCGGCCTCCACTTATTGGAGCTGCCACGGGCCAACGCAGCAACACCCCGGTTTGAACGTCGGGCGTGGGACTGTCGACAGGCGTCCGACGGTCCCCAGGAAGGAAGACGTCGCACTACAAAAACGAGTATTGCGGAATGAGAGGTAGCAGAGGACAGTGTAACCGTTATGAAAACGACGCGTTGGATGCGGATGTTGGGGATCCTGTTGGTCGCTTGCGCGCTCACGGGCTGCCGCCAGGAGCCGAGTGGATCATCGACATCTCAAACGAAGGTGGTGGAGGTTCGCGGATCGCGCATCGACTCCAAGCCCGCCCCGTCCAACGAGACCCCCAAACCGGAGGGAGCCCCCACCAACTCAGCCCCCAAAGAGTTGTCGGCAACCCCGGCCGCAGCAGCTCTCAGCAACCCTGCATCGCCTCTGAACACGGCCCCTGCTGGGATGCCTGGCGATCCTCCGTCAGTCGGCTTCGAGAAGCTTGCCTCATTCACCTACGAAATGCCTGACGAAAGCCTCGGCAAGCCGGAGACCATCAGCACGAATGCCCCGACACAGATCCCTCAATCCGTGCTGGCACTCGACAAACAGCGCGTGGCGCTTAGAGGGTTCATGTTGCCCCTCAAAGTCGAGGGGGGACTCGTCACCGAACTGCTGCTCATGAAAGATCAGTCCATGTGCTGCTACGGCGCCGTTCCAAAAATAACAGAATGGGTCAGCGTGAAGATGACCACCAAAGGCCTCAAACCGGTCATGGATCAGCCCGTCACGCTCCACGGCCAGTTGAAGGTCGGTGAGATTCGCGAGAATGGGTTCCTGGTCGGAATCTACGCCATGGACGGCGAAAAAATGGTCGGGCCCTTGGACATGTGATCCGGGACGGGGATCATCACGAAAACTTCAACCGATCCTCCACCTCCCGGAGGCTGCGGGTCATGGTCAGTGTTTTCCCGCCGTCGAGGACCACGGCGTGTTCCCCGCCGAACAGGGGCTGCAACTCCTTCACTCGCCCCAAGTTGATCAGCGAGGATCGGCTTATTCTCAAGAAATGCGCCGGGTCCAGCTTGGATTCCATGGAAGTCAATGTCTCGCGAAGGATGTGCGACTCCTTGCCCGAATGGAGCACCAGATAATTGCCGGCAGCCTCGATCCAATCGATCAATTCAACTTTGAGAAACACGGTGCGATCCTCAATCTTCACGGGAACACGGGTGAGAAACGGGGCGGGAGTCCTTCGTTCGGCCAGCATCTCGAGGATGCGCGAGGAGATGCCCTGCTCCTGCTGACGGCTGAGGGCCTCGCGAGCCCGGTGCAGTGTCTCGCGGAAACGGGCCTGCTTGAAGGGCTTCAGCAAATAATCCAACGCGTGGACCTCGAAGGCTTTCAACGCGTGCTGGTCGAACGCGGTGACAAAGATCACACCGGGCAAGGGAGGCTCGAGACGTTCCAATAATTCAAACCCGGTCATCTCAGGCATCTGGATATCCAAAAAAACAAGCTCAGGCCTCCTTCGGCGGAACGTCGCCAAGGCCTCGACCCCAGTCGCGCATTCGTCCTGCACCACGAACCCGGGCTCCTTCTCCAGCAGCGTGCGGATCCGCTCGCGGGCGAGGGGTTCGTCGTCCACGATGGCCACATGAATAGGCTCGGAACGCAGAGGAAGCGTCATGCTGGTTTGGTTAAAGGGAGTTCCACCTCGACGATGGTGCCACCGTCGGGGGGGCAGAGCATGGAGACCGTGGCACCGGCGCCGTGCAGCTCCAGCAAACGGGCTCGCGTGTTGGCTAGGCCCACACCTTCGCGGTGAGGGGTCGACCCGGCGGCCTTGAAACCCACACCGTTGTCGCAAACCCGCAGGCGGAGTCGGCCCTCAGCGATCGCGGCTTCTACCCGAACCACACCCGGTCCGACGCGTGGTTCGATCCCGTGTCGCACCGCGTTCTCCGCAAGCGGCTGCAACAGCATCGTCGGAACCAACACATCCAGCGCCTGTTCCTGGATGTCCTTCTCAATCTTGAGCCGGTCTCCAAGTCGCATCCGCTCGATCTCGAGATACCGGTCCAGAATATCCAACTCGCGGCGCAAAGGGATTTCCTGCTCGCTGGTTTCCAGCGTTGCTCGCAGAAGATCACTGAGGCTGGCGATCATGTCGTCGGCGGTGTGCGGGTTAGTGTGCACCAGGGAGGAAATGGCGTTGAGGGCATTGAAAAGAAAGTGGGGCTGCAATTGGAGGCGCAAAGCCTGGAGCTTCGCGTGCGCCAGATGGGCCGCCAACTCTCGCGTTTTACGCTCCCGTTCCTGAGAGCGCCGATAGTGGGTCAAAGCGTTTGCCATGCTGATGATGACAAAAAAGACAGGAACATTGACCCTGGCGCGCAGCATCGCGCCGCCGCGTGGCCAGCGTTCCCCGCGAAACCCAGGTGCCCCGGGGGGCGTGTGTTGCCCCTGACGAGGACCACGGGGCGGACCCTGGAATTCTCGAGGCCCTGGAGGCCAATCCCGCCCCCGGGGAGGAGGTCCGACTTCAGAGGGCCCCCGCCGCAGTATCGGAGGCAGGGCGCCTAAATCCTCGCTCTCTGGGGTCAGGCCCGGCATGAGGTTTAGCCAATGAAATAGCATTCCAGACGCAAACACGCTCACCAAGGCCATCGCCAGATGAGCCGGCACCGCCCGTTGCAGATTGCCTCGCTCCAGAGGAAATCGAAGGGCTGCACGGAACACGAACGGGGAGAGCAGCACCCACGGAAGCCATTCCCGCAGATTGACTAGAATCGCGCGTTCCCAAGGGAAACCAGCCGCCGCCACCAACTGGGCGGAGAAACCAAGTATGACGAGGCACCATCCCGCCAAAACAACCGCAGCAATACCCAGCTGCCGAGGCCATGGGAGTGAGGTTCTCATTTGGTTTTCCTATTCAGCCACGGATCATCGGAACGAACAAGTGAGGAAAAAGGGAAAGGACGGCGACTTCGCCGTCCTTTCTGTAGTTCACCCATGTCACCCAGTTCAGGAGTTTCGATCCCATTCCCGGCCTAGCGGCGGCCGCCTTTCCGTCCCAAAGGACCACCGGCCGGAGGCACGTGGCCTGCCTCCTCGGGTCGACCGGCGGGCCGAGCCAATTTACCGGACTCCATGTCCGCATGCACCGCCTCGCGCTCGGTCGCGTCCAATTTGCCGTCCTTGTTCACGTCATACTTTTCAAGGATCTCGGCCGGCGGTTGGTGCCCGCGCCCTGGTCGGCCGGCGGGCCGAGCCAGTTTGCCGGACTCCATGTCCGCATGTACCGCCTCGCGCTCGGTCGCGTCCAATTTGCCGTCCTTGTTCACGTCATACTTTTCAAGGATCTCAGGTGGGGGGACGTGGGCACCCGGGGCACCGCCACGGGGCGTTCGCCCGGGAGCTTGAATCTTGCCAGAGTCGATATCGGCTTTTACTTGAGCGCGCTCCTCGGCATCCAAGCGGCCATCTTTATCCAGATCATAAGTATCGAGCAGCGCCTGACGAATAGCCGAGTCGGGCAGGTCTGCTTGTTCTGACGGCACCGGCCGGGGCGCACGCCGATCGGAAGGCCGCTGTGGCCGGCCTTGCGCCCAAGTCGATGTGTCGACTTGGATAATGGCGCACGCGGTGAGGAGAGCGAGAGTGCAAGTGGTTTTCATAAGGGTTTAGGATTTGAATGTTTTCTGTTTTAACCGTCCTTTTTTGTTTCGTTGTGACTCAGTTTTCTTTTGCTTTAACCTTTTCGCCATGACCTGGCGTTGGGTTCATCTGAGGGCACTTTAGCTCGGTTTTTCCATAGTGCCCTGGGTTTGGGATGAACCCTCGAAATCACGGGATGAGAACTGAAGATCGCGGGATGAAATCGGGTGCGGTGGTTAAAGCCCCTGCCACGCACCCTGTTCCGAGAGAAGGAAACACATCCAGATGGGGAGGTGAATTGAGGTCATGAACCTAACCACGAAGAGCGAGCCACTCGTCCTCGCCACGTGACAGTGCGTGTGAAGAAGCGACGTCAATTCAACACCGCACCCGCACGGTAAAGCGC
>CANLCA010000112.1 GCA_947487925.1 Verrucomicrobiales bacterium
GGCGAGCCACGGCGTTGTCACTGCGGCGTTTCCGGTCCCTATCGGTTGGGAGCCCTGCTCAGCTTCTGTTGCCGCTTCTCCTCGAATCAATAGGAGCTCCGACACATTGACCGACTGGTGTTGGTCAGGTTTGTCGCGAAACCATTTCCAAAACCAGGCGGCCCAGACGAGTCCTGGGAGGGCGAACAGCAGGAACGTGAGCCGCCAGCTCCACCCCGTGCCCACTCGAGGTTCCAGTGTTTCGAGCAAAATGCCTGTGAGCCATGCGCACAAGGCGCCGCCGACGGACATGAAACTGCCGAGCGAACCTGTGGCGAAGGCGCGTCCTGTTTTTGGAAACCAATGCGCGATGACGACCGTGGCGGCTGGAAAAAGCCCGGCTTGCGCGATTCCTTGCGCGATGCGCGAGACGATGACACCCCCGATCCCACTGGCAAACGCGGTCACACCGGTGGCGACGGACCAGACTGCCGCAAAGAGAGGCAGGGCGCGTCGGGATCCGGCCCGTTGGGCGAATTGTGCCGCGGGGATCTGGCAGAGGGCGTAGCTGAAGAAAAACGCACTCATCAACCACCCGGACTGTTCCTTGGACAAACCGAGGTCCCTGCGCATCGTGCTCTCGGCCACGGCGATTGCGTTGCGGCTCACGTAGGCGAGCGCGGCCGCGATGCAAAGCCCCGCGAGAACCAGGAATCGGGTCCTGGTCGGGCGAGTAGGGCCAGTGTGTGTCGGAGATGTGGTGATTTTCGTTTTGCGATTTTGAACTCAGCCGCAACGAGGCAGCAAGGGATTAAACCAAAGGCGCGCTGGCACCCTTGCTCAGCGAGTCAGGACGGCCAAGAAGCTCGAACGCCTGCGCTTCTGGCTTCAGCCCGCAGTTCACCGGCCATCCCAGCCCAAGGAACCAGTCAGGCCACCGATTCCATGAGCCGATCGAAAAGCCTGTCCACTTCTCTTCGGGTTTCTTCATCAAGGCGGAATCCGCGCGGTCCGCGGACGAGCGTGTTTTTGAAAACGCCTTGCCTCAAGAGCAGGTGTTTCTCGACCGCTAGGAAAGCATCAAGGCTTGGCTGCATCGAGATCAAGGCCGCGAGGGGCCCGTGGATCCGATCGGCTTTCGCGGTGTCACCCGCTTGAAGAGCCAGCCAAAGAGGGACCAGCGCCCGGATGAGATCTGCGCCGGGCATCGTGCCCACGATCCCACGCTTGAAGGAATCGACGAGCGCGATCCCACCCGTGCCTTCAAAGACTCGGGCGCGGCCACCGGTGGCTTCCCGGAGCTCGGACAGCTTCGGCCCTATCGGCGAGGCCTCGGGTTTGTAGAGAACCCTCTCGTGGCCGAATTCGGCAAGCAGTCGAGCCTGGATCTGGATGGACATCGGTTTGCCGACGTAACCGCTTGCATCCTGGACGATCAGGGGAATCTCGACTGCCTGGAGCAGGCGTTCGTAGTAAGTGATCAACTCGTCGTCGCCGATGCCGATGGACACAGGAGGAATGGCCATCACGGCGTCGGCGCCGGAGCCCTCTGCGTGTTTGGCGAAGCGCTCGGCGAGTTTGGTCGATTCCGCCCCAACGCTGATGATCACAATTCCTCGGGAACCTCCGAATTGGCACGCAGCCTGGGCCAACTCCTCACGTTCCTCGCTTGAAAGTCGCAGCACCTCCGACACCATCGCCATCACAATCCCGTCCGCGCCGGAGTCAAACAGCCATGCAATCTCCCGTTCCAGCGTGGCCAGGTCCAACGATTCATCCGCGTGGTAAGGGGTTTGAAAAACAGGCAGAACGCCTTCCAACTTGTGTTGGGATGAACTCATGGGATAGGACTCCGGATTTGGTCCATTAACAGAAGTGAGCGCCGAGGGCTTCGACATAGACGGCGTAGAGGGACTGGCTCGCGGTCATGAACAGGCGGTTGCGTCGCGGTCCACCGAAGCAGACGTTGCCGCAGATTTCTGGCAAGAGGATCTGCCCGATCCGCTGACCGTCCGGGGCAAAGACATGGACACCGTCATAACCGTCGCCCTTGGCTGCCCACCCCGCGCTGGACCACACATTCCCGTCCGTATCGCAACGGATTCCATCCGCGAGGCCTGCCACCTTGGTGCCCCCGACCTCCATCTCCATGGAAACGAATTGCCGACCATTCGCGAGTTTTTTTCCATCGACGACATCGTGGACCTGGATGTTTTTCGGCGCGTTCTTGTAGTGGGAGGCACCGGTGTCGGCGATGTAAAGCTTCTTGTAATCAGCCGAAAAGCAAAGCCCGTTCGGCTTGAAAATCGCATCTGTGACCAAGGTGACTTTTTTGTCCGTTGGCTCGATTCGATAGACGGCTTCCTTGAGCATCAGGTCCCCCTTGTTGCCTTCGTAGTGGCCGAGGCTGCCGTAGCCCGGGTCGGTGAACCAGATGCCGCCGTCCGTGGGATGCACCACCGCGTCGTTCGGCGCGTTGAAAGGTTTGCCGTTGTACTTATCAGCAAGCACGGTCACGGAACCGTCGCGCTCGTAGCGCACGACCCGCCGGTTTCCATGCTCACAAGAGATCTGTCGGCCCTCGCGATCGAATGTGTTGCCATTGCTGTTCCCCGCCGGGTTGCGCAACGTGCTGACATGCCCGTCCTCCGCGAGCCAGCGATGCTGCACATTGTTCGGGATATCGCTCCACATGAGGTAGCCTCCGACTCCACTCCAGGCTGGGCCTTCCGCCCAAAGCATCCCTGTGTGCAGACGCCGGATGGGAGTGTTGCCTACTTTGTATTTTTCAAAGCGAGGGTCCAGAACCCGCACGTCCGGTTCTGGGTAACGCACCGGGGCTGCTCCTGGGCCGTAATCGCGGGCGAAAAGCGGCGCGGTGCCGAGGACAGAAAGGCTCGTTAGAAAGGAGCGACGGCTTGTGGCGCTGGATTCGTTCATAGGGCGTTTTGTGAAGTGGTTGATGATTCTTTTACAGGTTGATTGAACACAGGCGATGCCTACTGTGTAACCTGGCTTCGAACAGTTGTCAGCGACTAAACAATCCCTTCTTTATCAGTGTTGTGTTGTCTGCGGGTTGCATTTCCAACCAAAAAGTCGTTTGGCGGGCCAGTGTATTTCATTCGGAACCTGCTTTACCACGTCCCCGCGGTGTCGCGTTCAAGTTCTCCGCCAAGGCCGCGGGACTCTTTGTTTACCGCAACACACTGATCGGCGAGAACGTTGTCCGCGATCCTTCCTCCAACCTGCATCACTGGAACAACCTCTTTCTTAGCAGGGACACTCCGGATCGAGGCATCGTGGCTTGGGCGAACGCCACGGACGCCTACAGCTCGGATGACAACGGCTGCCGCCCTAACAAAGGGATTGCCGGGCAATACCTGTGGTCGGTGCCGGACGCTGGGAGGAGGAACTTGGTTTCCGATTTAGGGTGTCGGAGAGAGTTCGATTCGAGTGTTAGACGATCTGGGAAATGACCTCACCTCGGAGCAGGGTGAGGCGCTCATTTCGACCCAGATGCGGGTAAGTCAGTTCGTCCTCATCGAACCCCAGTTGGTGGAGCATCGTGGTATGGATATCCCTGAAATGATGGGGGTCTTCGACGGCTCTCAGTCCGATCTCATCGGTCGCGCCCACGACCTGGCCTCCCTTGATTCCACCCCCGGCCATCCACATGGTGAAACCGAGGTTGTGATGGTCGCGTCCCTTGCCACCTTCCGCCTCGGGTGAACGGCCGAACTCCCCTCCCCAAAGCACCAGCGTGGAATCCAGGAGGCCGCGGCGTTTGAGGTCGTGGAGCAGTCCCGCGACAGGTTGATCCGTTTGGGCGGCCATCCGGAGGTGGTTTTCCTCGATATCGCCGTGGGCATCCCACTGTTTGTTGCCGGGGCCGCCGCCCGAGACGACACAGACGAATCGAACCCCTGTTTCCACAAGACGCCGCGCGAGCAGGCACCGGCGGCCGTAATCGTGTGTGGGTTCCCTGCCAACACCATAAAGTTTGAATGTTTCCTGGGATTCCCTGGAAAGATCGAACACAGCGGGGGCTTCAGTCTGCATCTTGAACGCCAGATCATACGCACTCATGCGTGCCGAGAACTCGTCATCCTGCGGCAAGGGGTTGGCCTCGTTGAGCCCGCGAATCAGGCGGACGGTTTCGCGGCGCTGCTCCATGGTCACACCTTCGGGAAGGTCCAGGTTCAAGACCGGGCGCTGCCCGGCCCGGAACAAGGTCGGCTGATGCACGGCTGGCAGGAATCCGTTGGAATAGATCGGCTGCCCGCCTTCAAGCGCCCCGAGGGGGTCTGGCATCACGACATACCCAGGCAATGAACGGTTCTCCGAACCCAGACCGTAAGTGACCCACGAGCCCATGCTGGGGAAGCCGGGAACGATGCGGCCGGTGAATAGCTCATATTGAGCGGCGGAATGCACGACCCTGTCGCCCTGGCATGACCGGATGATCGCCAGATCATCGACGCACGCGGCCGTGTGTGGAAAGAGATCAGAAACCTCGATCCCGGCCTGCCCATGCTTTTTGAAGGTTCGCCGAGTGCCCAGGAGCTTGGCGTCCTTTTTGACGAATTGATACCGCGCTTCCCCGAACTCCTTGGGCCGCGGTTGGCCGTTCAGTTTGTCGAGCAGGGGCTTTGGGTCGAAGGTTTCGATATGGCTTGGACCACCCGCCATGAAAAGGAAAATTACCGACTTGGCTTTCGCGGCACGGGGGGGTGCTTTTCTGGCCAACGGGTTGACCGCCTCCGCTCGCGCCTGTTCTTCCCGCATCATGCCCGCCAGGGCGATTGAGCCGAACCCACAGAAGCCGTCTCGAATAAACTCCCGCCGGGTGCGAAGAAACCGGACATGTTGCGCGGCGTCATTCCACATACATAAAGGCGTTGAGGCTGAAGGTGGCGAGTGCAAACTCCTTGAGGGGGGAACGCTTGAGAAACTCGAGGGCCAGGTCGCGTTCGGCCGGAGTCGGAGCGCGGCCCACCGCCAACAGATAGGCACGTTCAACCTGGCCGCGTGGATCGGCGCCGGCCTCCCGTTTCAGCCGTGCCGCGAACGCGTTGGCGAGTTCGTTCGCGGTGCGTCCGTTGAGCATTTCGAGCGCCTGGGGCGCATGGGTGCTCGACTCCCTTCGAGGGCAACTTGTCTGTAACATGGGTTGATCAAAAACCTGCATGAATGGCAGTCGAAGATTGCGTTTTGCGATCAGGTAAATCGAGCGGCGGTAATGCAGGCTTCGATCCTCCGTGACCCTCCATTGGGTAGGCTTATAGAGCTCGTCCACCAGATCGCTATCGACGGGCAACAGAACGCTTTCCCCCTCGCTTCGACGATCCAGCATCCCTGAGACCGCGAGCATCGCATCCCGAAGTTCCTCGGCTTCGAGTCGGCGCCGGTTAAAATGCGAGAGCCACCGGTTATCAGGATCGGAGGCTCTGGCTTTTGCGTCGGGCACTCCCGGATTTAAAACCGCCTGTCGATAGCTCGCGCTGGTGACCAGAAGTCGATGCAACCGCTTGAGCTTCCATCCGCCACGGATCAGCTCCCCCGCGAGGTAATCGAGCAGTTCCGGATGACTGGGTCGATCGCCGTTGGCGCCGAAGTCGTTGGGGGTTCTCACCAGGCCGGCGCCGAAGTGGTGCTGCCAGATCCGGTTCGCGATGACACGGGCCGTCAATGGATGTCGGGGATCGGTCATCCACCGAGCCAGCGCGGTTCGGGGGTTTGGGGTTTCAGGCGGCATCTCCTTCGCGCCGTCCGGAAGCAGGACGCTCAGACCCTTCATCCCAACACGTTCCTCCTTGCGCTCCGGGTCACCCCGTTTCAGGAGATGAATGGGTGTGAGCAGGGCGGGGTCGTTTTTGATGCTCGCCAGCGATGGCAACGGATCTGGAAGGCGCGCTTCGGTTTCCTTGAGCTTCTCGCGAAGGCGCTTTTCGGCCTCCCCTGTCACGGCTTTCAAGGACTCCTTCAGCCGGGCGATCTCTTCGTTCACGGTCTCAGTCCGGCTTTTCCAAGCGGCGTGTTCGTCCGGGCCCACACAGGGGATGTCGTTTTCCTGGGTGGCAGCCAGGAAGGCTTGCATCTGGTAGTAGTCCTTTTGAGTGATGGGATCAAACTTGTGGTCATGGCATCGGGCGCAACCCACCGTCACACCAAGAAAGGCCGCGCCAATCATGTCCGTGCGCTCCGTGAGGACCTCGTTGCGGGTGGCGGAGACATCCTGATTGCTGGCGTTGCGGCGCACCGGATTCACACGATGGAAGCCAGCGGCGATTTGCATCTCGCGATCTTGGGGCGCCAGCTCGTCCCCGGCCAGTTGCGCCGTCAGGAAGTCGTCGTAGGGAAGGTCCTCGCGGAAACTTCGGATCACGAAGTCGCGGAATCGCCAGGCCCCGGACACCGGGCGATCGTATTCAAAGCCTTCAGTTTCGGCGAAGCGCACGACGTCGAGCCAGTGCTGCGCCCAGCGCTCCCCGTAAGCCGGGCTGCTCAGCAGCCGGTCCACATATTTCTCGTGCGCATCAGGGGACGGGTCCTTGACGAACGCGGCGACATCCTCGGGGGAAGGTGGCAGGCCGGTAAGATCGAAGGCAACACGCCGGATCCAGTCCTGACGCGATGCCGGCGGAGCGGGCGTCAATCCTGCAGATTCGAGCTTCGCGAGAATGAAACGGTCCACCGGCGTCTTTGCCCATGTGGAGTTTGTCACGGAGGGTGCTCTGGACGGCTTCAGCGGTTGAAACGACCAGAACGCGCGTTCCTTGGGTCCGATCGTTGCGGAATGAAGTTCCACCACCGTCCTTAGCATGGCCAGCAGGACGGTCACCCTTGCCATGATGGTGAGCAGTTGCTCAACCCCGACTAGCTCAGTCGAAGCATCGCTCGAAGGAATCAAAGCATACGAACACTTGTTTTGTCCCGGTTTTTTGATGGCGAGCATCCTCCCACATGTGGAAGGAGGAGAACAACCAGAAAACGGCGTCGGGAGATTCGATTGCCCTACGCAGGTTCAGGTTGCTGAAATCCCAAAAACCAGAGTGCCTTGGTTAGAGTTCCATTTTCGCCGATCCAAGGTCGTGAAACTCCCCTTGAACAAACTTGGGCCTCAACTCATGATGGGGAGATCAACCTATGAACCGCCGCCAGTTCCTGGCCTTCGCGGCCCTGAGCCCCGCGATCGCGAGCACGTCATGCCGCCACGCGAACATGCCACTCCGCCGCGGCGCGGCTTCCCCGGCGCGGTTCTTTTTCACTTCCCAAGGCAAGACCGCGCTCATGAACGCCGACGGCACCGGGTTGCGATACTTCGACTTCAAAGTACCGAACCAGGCGACGTGGCAACCGGGACCTTTTCTCTCCGACGGTCGGCATGTCATTTTCCTGAGCATGGAACCCCGTCGCGACGGACCCGGCAAGCCCTTTGAGGAGTATTATACCCAGACTCCAACGCACCTTTGGCTCTACGACCTTGACCAAGATTCGCTGAAGGAGATTGCCACCCGCGAACGCCTTGCCGTCTTTTACACGCCGGCGCTGCTTGTAAGCGACGGGCGCCTCCTCGTGCAAGTCGTGCGGAACAAGGTCGGGCAAATTGTCAGCATGAACCTCGACGGCACGGACGCCCGCGAGTTCACGCGTGCGGGCGAAGGGCTGCCCTACGGGATGAGCCTCAGCCCGGATGGCCGGCGCGTGGCATTCCATCTCGCCAGCCCACGCGGTTACGAAATCTGGACATGCGACGTGACCGGCGCCAACCGTGTGCGCGTCATCGGGCACCCCGACCATCTCTACTTTGGCACGAGCTGGTCGCCCGATGGCCAGTGGATTCTCTACCAGGACTGCCATTTTAAGACCGACCCTGGACACGACTGGTCCGACATTTGCATCGGACGCCCCGATGGCTCGGAGCATCGTGTGTTGACGACGGGCCAGGCTCAGTGGTTTGGGGCAGCCTACGGCAACGAGCAGAACCGCGGCAGCGGCTCGAACATGCCGGCCTGGACAC
>CANLCA010000113.1 GCA_947487925.1 Verrucomicrobiales bacterium
CCAACTGCTCGCTTCCGTGGCGCTCTGCCTGGCCACAACGGTGATCCTTAAATCACAGCTCGGCCCCAGACCTCCCCATCAAGAAGGCAGAACCGGACGTCCCGCCCTCGCTCTTGTCACGTTCGCACCCCTCTGTTGGCTGCTGGCCGTAACCATGACTTCGGGGGTTCAAAAGATTTTTCACACGGATCCTCGGATCGGCTTTTTGGCGCAGGCCGAAGCGCTTGACAAGGCGCTTCCTGCCCTTCAACAAAAGGTGCTCAGCCTGCAGGCGGCGGCCGACGCCGCTGCTTTGTCCGAAGCTAAACAATCCCTGCTCGACAACCGGAGCCAGTCCTTCAACCAAAAACTCGACGCCGCCGTGGCCGGGTTGTTCTTGGTCTCGGTCAGCCTGATCGTCCTGTCGTGCGTTCGAGAATGGCTCCTACTCCTCGCGCGAAAACGTCTGGCCACTCTCCATGAAACAATACCCGTTTGGTTGCCCGACTACCTGTTAGTCGAAGAAAAGCCCCTGCGCTTGCTCGGGTTGCTCACACTCGCAATCGGTTTGGTGCGTGAATTATCAGGTGAAACCGAATTCGCAAGAGCGCAGGCAGCGTTGTCCAATCACCAAGAAGCATCTGATCCCGCATCCTCCACCCTGTGTGAAAGCTCCATCCCAGACAAAGGACGATTATACGCGAGCACTCAGGAAAAGCGCTTCAACAACATCCGTCGCTGCTGCTAGCCAATCCCAGGGAAAACAATCCCCCGCTGGGTCGATTCGGCCTTCCTCAAAGCTCCAACCCTCCTCCCGCACCCCATGCCAGTCAGCCCTAAACTTGAATCTCACCCAAGTCGTGATCCGCGCCGGATCGGGCTGTTCGGAGGATCTTTTGATCCGGTCCACAATGGCCACCTTCTCGTGGCACAAGCCGCCCAGGAGGAACTCGAATTGGATCGAATCGTTTTCATCCCGGCTGCTCAATCGCCTTTCAAGCCAGGCAGCTTCCCCGCCCCCGCGGCGAGCCGGCTTCGTTATTTGCGACTCGCCCTCGCAGGCCGTCCTTCGTTCCAAATCGACGACCAAGAACTGCGCCGTGGGAGCCCCTCCTACACCATCGATACCGTCCGGGAGTATGCGGCACTCTTTCCTCTAGCCACCCTGTTTTACCTCATCGGGGCCGACCATGTTTCTCAGCTGCCCAAGTGGCGCGATGCCACAGACCTCGCCATGCTAGCCGAATTCGTGGCCGTCCCCAGACCCGGGCACGGGGAGTCGACGCCCGCTCCAGCCCCCTTTAGGGTCCGGATACTCCACGGGATTCCCACAACTGTGTCATCTCTTCAGGTGCGTCGCCGCGTACGCGCCCGACTCCCAATCGACTTGCTGGTCCCATCCGCAGTTGCGCAAGCCATAGAAAAGGAGCACACTTACACCAACTGATCGATTCTATACCGCATGGATTCCAAACAATTGGCCCTCAAATGCCGCGAGCTTGCGGACGACAAAAAAGCTGAAAACCTCGTCATACTGGACGTCCGTAAACTTTCGTCCGTCACCGACTATTTCATCATCGCTACGGGAACTAGCGCACCTCATTTGCGCGCTGTGGTCGATGAAATTGAAGATGGCTTAAAACGCGATTTCGCCCTGCGCCCGCGGACTCGCGAAGGCGGCGTCGGTGAAGCCTGGATTGTTCTGGACTACTTTGACGTCATCGTCCACGTGATGCGTGGGGATGTCAGGGATCGATTCGACCTTGAAGGCCTTTGGTGCGATGCCCAAAGGATCGAGCCGGGAGCCGTCGAACCGGTTCCAATGCGGCCCCTTAAACCAAAGGCACGACGGATTCCAAGTTCAAAACCAAAAACCGATAAACCACCCAGCCGACGCCGGATAAAACCACCTGCCGCCGACGCCGTTTGAAGCCAGCTCTGACCACAAGCGAGTCCACCAAGGTGGATGCTCTCTGGGTCGTCATCTGATTTCATCCAACTCTCCATCGCATCTGGTAGCCAATCCTTTCTGGATCAACCGGTTCTGCCGATCCAAATAGCCTGAACGAAACTCAGCGAAGACATGGGGTGGCGATTAACGAAACTCAGCCGGAGTCACCCAACCTCCCAAGTTCGTGAAAACGCGCCTTACAAAGACGGGATGGTTGTTTCTTTGGGGAGCTGTCCTGCTCTATCTCGCTTCGCTCACATCCCAGTCCAGCCTGTTGATTTTGCTAGTCGGCATATTTGCCGGTTGCGCTGCGACGAATCTGGTGACAGCTCGGCGCATCGGAAGAGAGGTTCGTATCGGCGCGCCCATGTCGGAATGCATCCCCGAGGGGGGACGCCTCCTCCAATCCTGGCGTGTCACGGCTCCGCTTAAAATAGCTGCAGGATTCCTCGAGGTCACCCAAAAAGATGCCGTGGAACCACTGTTCCGGATCCCGCAGATCCCGGCCGGAACGGTCATCAACACCGTCCCTACCCGATTCTTCAAACAACGAGGAGCCTACCCTCACGACCATCTCCGGTTGACCTCCTCTTTCCCGTTCGGACTCTTTTGTTGTTCAATACCTCTCTCACTCCCCGGTGAGATCTTGGTGGTTCCGGCTATTTACCCTGCGGAGTGCCCTCCAGCGTCAGGTTTCGAACCGATGCTCGGAGGCAAATTCAAAGGACAACGGCGATCGGAGTCCGGTGCGGAATTCGCCGGCATTCGTCCGTTCAGACCAGGAGACCCCGTAAAACAAATCCACTGGAAATCCAGCTCGAAAGGAACGGGCCTGATGGTCAAAACTTTCGATGAGGAACTCTCGGGCCGGATCGGTTTCATCCTCGACTGCGATCCCGGAAGCCATTCCAGCGAATTCGACAACACCGTGCGGGCGGCGGGTTCTCTCATGTTCGCGGCATTGGACAAGGGGCACCACGTGGAGTTGGTCTGTATGATAGACCCGGAAACCGTTTCGATCACGCCTCCTTTTGCCGATGGTGAGGAAATACTCCGCGGCCTTGCTCGCCTTCAACCAAAGGTGGGGTCGATGTCCAAGGAACACCTCGAAATGGCGGGCTCGAGGCTCTCGAACAAGACCTCCATCTGCCTGGTGCTGACGCGGTTGACGCCTGAGATCATCGAGGTTTTGGGCGGCTGGATAGGGAAACGCCGACGTGTTTCCGTTTACGCGCCCGAGAACACCCACATGGAGGGTCTACCACGTGGGGTCAATGTGGCGTGGTTTGGAAAAGACAGAATCACAGACCGCACATGAAGAGCGCCCGTAATCAGTTCATCCTTCTGGGCATCATCTGTCAGGGATTGACCTGGGATGGTTACGCGGTGGCGGCGGCCTCCGTGGGGCTTTGGATGCTTAGCTTGCGGCTCGCTAGGATCGCGTTTCTAATTCCCCAAGCATTTGAGCCCGTGGCTCTGGTGGGCGGTTGCCTGGCAGGTTACTGGTTGGGCACACTTCCGGGACAAACTTCCCACTTCTTCATCGGGCATGGCATCACCTGCCTCCAGGCCCTCCGCGCCATGCGACCCTTGAACTCCCGCGAGAAGCTGTTCTCTTTGGTCGCTGCATGTGTCCAACTCGGTGTCGGGTGCACCGTGATTCTGGATTTTCGCTTTGTGTTCGTCATTCTTGCAGCCGTTTTTCTCATCCCGCGCTCTC
Source organism: Verrucomicrobiales bacterium (assembly GCA_947487925.1). Classification (GTDB taxonomy): domain Bacteria; phylum Verrucomicrobiota; class Verrucomicrobiia; order Limisphaerales; family F1-80-MAGS106; genus F1-80-MAGS106. Next base: position 3,651 of record CANLCA010000113.1, read on the forward strand.
TCGTGGAACTCCAACGCGAGAGCTTCTTAACGTCGGCACCTGAAAAAGCCCCATCCCCTTCTCCACCTCTTTCATGGGCCGCTTACGCCTCCATCTTCTTCACCATGATCGTCGTCTTCGTGGGTTTTCCCCGCGCTGCCATCGGATCCCCACTCCAGAACCGACGCAACCCCGGCGCCTCCGAAGGAAGCCTCGTGGACTCCATCCTAGACCCAACCCGGAGCGGCCTCGCGCAGTCGGGAAAAACCATTTTCCAAATTGAAGGGAAGAACCTCGGTTTGCTTCGCTCTTTCGCGTTGGTGGATTTCGATGGGACCCGCTGGTTCCCCGACACTCGCGCCTCGTTGAAAGGGTTGCGTTTTGTTCCCACCAACGATCTTCCAAAACTAGAACACCGCCGAGTGCGGGTGAAGGAAGTTGCATTCCTCGGCCGCGTGCTCCCGACCGACGGGCCAGTGTCGTTCCTCACGGGGAAGTTCTTCCGTCGCCCTCTCCAGAATTTTCATGGCATCATCGAGTGCGACTCCATGTGGAACACCGCCAACAACGTCTATGAGTTCTGGCTGAATCCGCAACCCCACACAGACCTCATTTCCCAAGGGTTGAAGTCGCGATTGACCCAGCACCCCGAGGTTTCCCCCCGCCTGCGTGCATGGCTGGACGCCAGAATCGACGGGACAACATCGCCCATCCAGCAGGCTTCAAAGCTCGAAGCCTACTTCCGCGAAAACTTTACCTACGATATCGGCGCGCCTGTGCTCAAACGCCTCAACACCCTGGAGGAGTTTCTCTTCGATCAACGCCGCGGCCATTGCGAACGCTACGCCTCTGCCCTAGCGCTCCTGCTCCGAATGCAGGGAATCCCCACGCGCATCGTCGTGGGCTACCTTGCCAACAGTCAAAGCTGGTTTTCAGGCTGGCACAATATCCGATTCAAAGATGCACATGCTTGGACTGAAGCTTTTTTTCCTGATGTAGGCTGGGTTCAACTCGATGCAACACCACGCTCGAGAGATCCCTCCACAGGCATCGAGGTTCGAGATTTCGTCGATGCCTTGGACCTCGCTTGGTTCATGAACGTCGTCAGCTTTGATGGCGCAATGCAGAGGGATTTCTTCTCGGGCGCCGCTCAACTGGCAGAGCGCAGCGGAGCCTGGATTTCCCAGCATCGGACAGATTCAACCACCGTGCTTCTGGCCGTCCTCGGCGCGATAGTCGTCGGTTGGACCTTCGTCTCCAGCCGCAACCGCGTCCCGAGACAAGAGTCGGCCACCCGCTCGGACAGCGACCTGCGCGCGAGTCATTACTATGGTCAAATGCTCCAAATCCTCCACAGATCCGGAGTTTCTCGTATGCCTTCCCAAACACCTCGAGAACTTCAGGAAACAATTGACGCCCACTACCCTGCCTGGGCTGGAAACACGGCGCCCCTCACCAAATCCTTCTGCGAAACGCGCTACGGCGGCCGCTCCCTCAGTGGTTCGGAGGAAGCAGTGCTTCGCACAGCACTCGCCCGACTTAAAGAGACAGCCGCAACGAAACCCGGCAGATCCGGTCCGGGATCTCCCGAGGTCGGCGCCTTAGATAAATCATGTTGATGCCACCACACTCTCGTCCTCCCATACAGCAACCACATCAATGCGTCATGGCGTAAAAGAAAATATTAATCGCCATCGGATAGGCCATCGCCTCCGAAAATTTCCTGAAATAACGTTCGTCTTCACCCTCTCGCTCCCAACCGTCACCGAGGTCGGTGTTGTGACAGGCGATCACCATCATGCGACCACTTGGATCCATCAAGGCGCGGTAATGAGGTTCCGATGGGTCCATGACGCCGTTGCTGAATCGCGGCTCAAAGGTCATGCCTCTGTAGAGATAGTTTTCAATCGCCGGCATCTGAGGCTTCTCCTTCAACTCAAAGACGCTGTGGAAGATCGCGTGGTCGATTGGTAGGTCAACCCACTCGCCGTTCGGAAAAACCCGCTTCATTTGCCCCGCAAAATTGTTCCATTCGCCGCTACCCCAAAAATCGTCGATCATCATGAAGCCTCCGTTCAGAAGATACTGACGCATCGCGAGGACCTCTTCGTCTCGAAATTCCAGTTTTCCGGGTTCGATCATGTAAACAAAAGGATGGTTCTCGAGGTCTTGCCCTGTAATCGGGATGTGGTTAAATCCAGGTCGAACCTTCAAGCTAGTCATCTGGTGCAACCGCAACGCGAGGTTGAAGTCTGCGTCAGGGCTGTCGGTGTCCCAATAGCCTCCTCGACCCCACCCGTTCCTCTCGTATTCGAGCCGGGCAAAAGTGAAGACGTCTTCATGAAAACTCGGGGCGATCTCCCAGGAATACTCGGCCGGAAGCGTCGGGTCGCTAGGGCGTTGCCCCCGATTCCCCCTGCCACCACCTCGAAATTGGGCGCACAATGAAAACGTTAACAGCACTAAGAGGAACGGGCCGCCGAAGCGCACCCACTTTCGGGCAAGGCCGAACGTTTTGAAGCATCCCGATGGTTTTATTACCGCCGGGTTTTCAAAGTTGGCCATGTCTCAGAATAGAGGAGTTGTCTGCGGGTTTGAAGTCAAAAATCGACCTCCCTCGCTGATCCCCTTGCAAGATTTCGAGAAATCTGGCAGTGTGAGGCCTTAGTTGACTTTCCTAACATTAGTCGAGAGTTCACATGATGAAGTTTCAAAAGTTGGTTATGAAGAAAAGAACATGGATGGTAACGATGGGACTGGCCTGTGTCGGAGCCCTGGCGCAGCCAGCGGGCGACGCAAAACCCAAGACCGAAGGCAAGCCGCAAACTCAGGCGGAGAAATACAGCTATATCCACGGCGCCAACCTCGGACGCGATTTTAGAAAGAAGGAGCTCACACCGGATATCGATTCGTTTATTCGAGGAATCAAGGACGCGTTGGAGGGCGATGACAAAATGCTCTTTAACGACACTGAAATGAACGAGATCTACCGCGTCACCCAAAAGGAATGGCGCACTCGTTACGATGAGAAAAGGAAAATCACGGGTGAACTGAACGAGAAGGAAGGTCAGGAGTTCCTACTCGCCAACAAAGCCAAACCAGAGGTCAAAACAACGACATCCGGGCTGCAATATAAAATATTGACCCCCGGCTCCGGCGAGCGCCCCAAGACCAACGACACTGTCAGTGTTCACTACAAAGGAACTCTCTTGAACGGCACGGAATTTGATAGTTCCTACAAACGCGGGCAACCCGCAAAATTTCCCGTGTCCGGTGTCATCAAAGGATGGACCGAAGCCTTGACGATGATGAGTCCCGGGGCCAAATGGCAGTTGTTCATCCCTGGGAATCTGGCCTATGGAGCGCAAGGCCAGGGAGAGAAAATCCTACCTAACTCCACCCTCTTGTTCGATGTTGAACTCCTGAGCATCAACCCCGTGCCCCCTACCCCCCCACTTCCCGGAGCCACTCCCAGCGTGACAAGCGACATCATCAAAGTCCCCTCAGCCGAGGACCTGAAAAAGGGCGCCAAAGTGGAAGTCATCAAGCCTGAAGACATCGAGAAGGAGAAGGCCAAGCAACAACTCAAAAAGTAATCCCCAATGAAAACACCTCAGTTCATCCTGATCGCAATCGCCGCGGCTTCGTGCGCCGCAATACCACTCCTCGCAGGGCCCAAGGCCAAAAAAGCAGCCCTTAAACCCTACCCCTTACCTACCTGCATCGTTTCTGACGAAAAGCTTGGCGGGGACATGGGCGAACCCGTCGTGTTCGCCCACGAGGGCCGCGAGATGAAGCTGTGCTGCAAGTCCTGTGAAAAGGATTTCAAAAAAGAAAAGGCTAAGTTCGTCAAAAAATTCGATGAAGCCGCCAAGAAAGTGAAGGCTTACCCTCTTCAGACCTGTCTGGTTTCGGACGAAAAGTTCGGGGGCGATATGGGCGAACCCTTCGTTTTCGTTCACGAAGGGCGCCAAGTTCGACTCTGCTGCGAATCTTGCCTGAAGGATTTCACCAAGGACCAGGCCAAGTTCCTTAAGAAATGGGACGCAGCCGCCATCGCCGCAAAGAAATAGGCGGCTCCAACCGCCACCGACTCGGGCCCCGGAAAGGGGCCATCATTCAGGTCTAAAACGGCAGCCGAACGTTGTGAAGATTTGCAACGCCTTGGATAAGAAGGGCGTGACGAAGAGCGAGGCAGTTCCTCTGTGGATCTGGTGAGTGATTCGCGCGACCTTTATCGCCAAGAACTGGCGAAGCTTCCTCTTGGACAACCGTCGTTGCAAGGATCAAACCAAGTGTACTTTGCCGGTGCCTCGAACGACCTCACCAATCGTCCACGCCGGCACGCCTGACC
>CANLCA010000114.1 GCA_947487925.1 Verrucomicrobiales bacterium
CACCCCAGGTCCGCCAACGGTGCCATGTCACGTGACGCCAGTAATCCATGCCGGCTCGACGAAGCCGTGAGTCGTCGAGTTGGAAACCGAAGGGTTCGACAAGGTGAAGGACGGTTCGGGTCGCGGCGCACAATCGCGCGATGTTGCCCACATTAGGGGCGATTTCAGGCTCCACGAGCACCACGTTCATGAGTCCCTGTCGCTGGCGGAAAGACGAGTGGACCCAACGATTGGATCTTCACCGGCACCCTCTACGGAGCGGAGATCTTTCCGAACCGATCGAGGCCTGTAACGAACCTTCCAAAGCACCAGTCCGTGCGCGGGCGCACTCATGCCTCCAGCACAGCGGGCACGGGTTTCCAGGATGCGTGGGATGTCCCCGGCCCCGATTTTTCCCTGCCCGACCTGCACCAGCGTTCCCACAATTCCTCGGCACATTTTATAGAGGAATCCGTCGCCTTCGAGAATGAAAGTCAGGAGGCATCCCTGCTTGCGCACATCGCACCGGAATAACGTCCGGACCGTCGAGGCCATTTCATAACTTCGAGTCGCAGCGAAGGATTTAAAATCATGCCTACCCACCAGCAACTGTGCAGACTGCCTCATGGCCTTGAGATCGAGTGCTTGAGGGATATGCCAGGAAAGTTTGCGCAACAGCGGATTGTGGGCTGCTTGATTCCAGACGAAATATCGGTACTGCTTTCCGGTGGCGTCAAACCGAGCATGAAAATCATCGCGGCACCGGCTTGCCGACACGACGCGAATATCCTCCGGCAGATGGGCGTTGAGCGCTAGGACGAGCTTAGAGGGGGTCATTCGGAACTCCCGCTTTTCGAGGACCAGGTGCGCCACCATGCCGATCGCATGAACACCGGTATCAGTCCGGCTCGACGAATGAATTCGAACCGGATTTCCAAACAACTTGGCCAGAGACTCCTCGACTCGTTGCTGCACCCCCAACCCCGTCTTCTGAATCTGCCACCCTGAATAGGCCTGACCGTCGTACGACATCGTCAGCTTCACCTTGACGGTCTCGGTAGACATACGTTCCAAAGACGGCCATCAAAGTGTCGGTAGCCCATCCAAAAAACTTTGGAGCAATATGGCTGCCGCAGTTTTGTCCACCTTCGTCTTTCGGTCTTCGCGTCGCACGTTTGCCTGGATCAACAACCTGTTGGCCTGCGCGGACGTCATCCGCTCGTCCCAGGTCCGAATCGGCACTGCGATAGCTTCACGGAGGGCAGTGATAAACTCGCGCACTTTGGAGGCGGCCTCTCCATAACTGCCGTCCATGTTCCTGGGCATCCCCACAATGACAAGCTCTACCTCCTTCTCCTGCAACAGGGTTTTCAGTCGGCTCAGAAAATCGGAGAATGGATCCGCCGGGATGAATTCAAGCGGCTGAGCTATCATCTTGAGCTCGTCAGAGACGGCAATCCCCATCCGCTTGGTTCCATGATCGATTGCTAGTATTCGCATCCGGCCCGAATTGGACATCCCAGAACCTCGTCCCGCAAGCCTCAAAACTGTGAATCAGACACTTCGATCACTGTTCGTCGGTAGCAACGCCTTCCGCTGATGGGGGAGCTCATTGGCCTCTGCCGCCGACTCCAGCCCCCGCCTCCTCTAGCCCAACCGACCTGCCGCACTGGCAGTTGCATCGGCCAGGCCCATACAGTCCCGCCCACCCGACGCCGCTCCATCGCTTTTTCGTTACCGAACTCGATTGCCCCTCCCCAGTGTCGGATTCACTGATTCACGATTCACAGGGAGTCCACATGCTTCTTGCGCGGGATCGAACAAATAGTACAGTGCTCTTCGGTGCGCGATTCATGCACACGCGACCTGCCGCTGGCGCCGTCAGAAGCGAACAGTAGTTTGAGTGCCTAGAAACCCACGAGGGTTGACGATTTATTAATGAACGATCCAAGAACAGGCGGGAATGTCCCCCGAATCCAGCGCGGCACAATCGCGCGATGGAACCCGCTCGTCGAGTGGTTCCACTAAACGGACATGGGCGTGCCTATTTCCAGCCGTTTTTCGGCTTCGCGGGGTCAGACCGCGGCCATTGTCCTAGGGGCCCGCACGACTCAAGCGGTCCTGCTTCAGCGCAACGGCGACAAGTTCAGCCTGCTGAGTTACACCCTCTGCGAGACGCCCACTTACCCAAAGGAAGAGGCCCAGGCGGCACTGACGGCCCATCTGAAAAGTGTTTTCGGTTCACTGGGAGCGCTGACCAAGGAGGTGATTTTGGTGGTTGGCATGGGGGACGTGCTCCTGCGAACGGTTGAATTGCCCCCCGTCGATGAAGCTCAGGCCCGGCAGATGCTGAAGGTGAACGGCCGGAATTACGTTCAGCAGGAGCTCGCGGATTACGAAATCGATTGTGTTCTGCTGGACATGGTTGGGGAGGAAGCCCCCAAAACTGCATCGTCGGAAAACCCGGCAGAATTCGGAGAAGAGGGAACAACCATCATCAAAAAGCGGTCGCCCAAACGCCGTGTCTTGGTTGGTGCCGGACGCAAATCGATGGTTGAGGAGCTGCTCGCCGCTGCAAGTGGGGCTGAGTTGATCGTCAGCCAGATTACCTTTACCCAAACCAGTCTGGCCAATGTCACCTGCCTGGCCGTGCCCCAAGATACGGAAAAGGAAGTGGTGGCTATCCTGGATTTAGGTTTCAGAACCTCAACGGTCAGCATTCTCAGTGGCGGCCAACTCCTGTTGACGCGCGTCGTGAACATGGGAGCAGACCAGATCAGCCGCGATCTTGCCGAGAGCATGGGTGTCAGTTATGCCGCTGCGGAGGGGGTGAAGACGCTGATGCCCGAGAAAGTGGAGCCGAAGCTACGAATGCTCTTGGCCTCCTTGACTCCCGAACTGCGGGGCGCGATCGATTTTTTTGAACATCAGGAAACCAGACAAGTCGTCAAGGCATTCGTCGTGGGAGGTTCCGCACGCTCGAATTTTATTTTCGAAAACCTGCACTCCGAGTTGGGCACCCCTTGCGTTCGGCTGGATCCCACAAGTTTCTTGGAAATAGCCCTGCCCGCCGGAAAGGCGGACGGACTGGCCAAGGATGCCCCTCAGCTAGCGGCGGCCATCGGGGCCGCAATTACCTGGTCCACTCCAGGATCAACGCGGATCAACTTGCTGATCGAACGGCAGAACATCGCGGAGATGCACCGAAAAGATCCGGTTCGACGAGCTGCCATCGGAGCCGGTGCCATCGTCTTGGTCATGGTTGTCTGGGCAGGTCTGCTGCTCGCGAAAATCAGCGTTCGTGTCATTGAGCTGCGCACGGCCCAAAACCAACTTTCCGGATTGAAAAAAATGGTTGATCAGGTTCAAAAATATTCCCAAGACGCTGGGAAAAATGAGCGGACGACACTCAACCTGAAGGAGCATTGGGCCAAACGTTCACTCTGGGCACCGACACTGAACGCGCTTCAAGAAGTTGACGTGGAGGGAGTGGAGTTGATGCGCTTGTCCATCAACCAATCGATCATCAAGCCCAAAGCCAAGCCGCCCACGCCTCCAGCCGAGTCCGGTGCCAAACCGGCGTCAGGAACTGCTCCAAAACCACCGCCCCCGAAACTCGAACCCGCGTTCGAAAGGGTCTCCATCATCATTGGAGCCAAAAACTACGGAAGCCAAGAGGCCCGGGAAAAATTCATCGATAAACTCTCCAAGCACCCCTATTTCCAGGCCCATTTTCGCGAAGTCGACCCCGTCGTGCTCATCAGCCGCCTTCCCCCTCAAATAGACCCGATGGATCCGGATCGGGTATTTTCTGTTTTTACCCTCGAGTGCGTCTTTCGCGATCAAATTCTTGGTTATGAATAGCCTCACCCCAGTCAAGCGCAAGCAACTCTTCGGCATGCTCGTTGGGGTGGTCTGCTTCGTTGCTTTCGTCTGGTATTTGGTGATCCAACCCCAGCACGCCAAACTCAAGGCTCAACAAGTGAAGATTGATGAGGTGAGGGGAGATGTCGCAACAGCCAAACGCAATTTTGGAATGCTCGGCCAGTTCGAAGGGGATTTCAAAGTCTCCCAACAAGAGCTGCAAAGCCAGGAGGATAAGATGGCTTCCGGGGATGTTTATCGGTGGATGTTGCACATCTTCGAGGATCTGCAGACCACAAACCGTGTCACCCTTTTCAATATAGATCCTCCTCGCTTGAGCGAGTCTGAAATTCCTCCACAGATCCCTTACAGGACCGCCACGTTCTCTGTCAGCGGAACGGCCCATTACCACGATTTCGGGGTGTTTTTGGCCGCCCTGGAGAACGACCTCCCGTTCTTGAGGCTCCAGAAGCTCGAGTTGAAGAGGGGGACGTCATTCGTCGATACAGGATCCGACGATCGGGAGCAACTGTCTTTCAGCATCGAACTTCTGACTTTGGCCAAAGTTGCATCCGTCCAGCCATGAGCCCTCCGGCTCCTCCCCCCGCTAGCCTCTACCAAAGTAAGGCATCTTGGTCGCCATAACGGTCAAAAAGGCCACGTTCGCGTCCAAAGGCAGACCCGCCATGTACAAAACGGCCTGTGCCACGTGATCCGCATCGATAGTGGGCTCAACCGCGGTCGTCCCATCGGCCTGAAGCACCCCCACCTTCATCTTCTCTGTCATCTCCGTCGCCGCGTTACCGATGTCGATCTGACCGCACGCAATGTCGTATTTTCGACCATCAAGAGCGGTTGACTTGGTCAGACCTGTGATCGCATGTTTGGCGGCGGTGTAAGGGGCAGAATTCGGCCGAGGTGCGTGAGCGGAGATCGACCCATTGTTGATGATTCGACCACCCCGAGGTTGCTGGTTTTTCATGAGTTTGAACGCCTCCTGGGTGCACAGAAACGCCCCAGAAAGGTTCGTTTCCACAACCGACTTCCACTGGTCAAAGGTCAAATCTTCAAGAAGCACAGGAGGCACATTGATGCCCGCGTTGTTGAAGAGCACATCCAATCGACCAAATCTCTCCTGGGTCTGGGCGAACAACCCCTGCACACTTGCGGGGTTGGTCACATCCACAGGCACGACCCACGCCCGAACCCCAGCCTGCCCCACTTCGGCGGCCACGTTCTCCAAAGGCTCCCGGCGACGGCCTGCCAGCACCACGGAATAACCCTCCCTCAAGAACGCCAGCGCGGTCCTCCGGCCAATTCCAGAACCCGCCCCCGTCACGATCGCAATCCTCGAACTCATGGGGCAAGCCTACCGCAGTGGCCCCCACTTCTTCCAGCAGGAGTTTGTGCAAATTCGCTGAGGCGAGCGGCAGATTGGGCTGTCCCTCCCGATTGTCCCCTTCGAAGACCCGACTGTAGGTTTCTGTTTCCATTTTGTCACAATACCGTCATTCTATCGTGACATCGCACTCACAGAATTTGAAAGAAGTTTATGCCGACCCATCTCGAGCAAAGTGTGCAACGGGACATCGACCGCATCCGAAGCAAAGTCAACGAAATGGCCTCTCTTGGGGAGCATGCGCTGAACAACTGCATGAGGGCGCTGGCTGAGAAGAACCGGGTTCTCGCCTATTCCATCATCCTCGGCGACCAGCGCATCGACGAGCTGGAGAAGGAAGTCGACAGGTTGTGCCTTGAATTCATCGTCCGACAACAACCGGTGGCGGGTCTGCTACGTCTGGCCTACGCCACGATCCGCATCAATCTCGAACTGGAACGTGTTGGTGATTACGCCGAAAGCATCGCCAGGCAGATCCTCAAGCTGAGCTCGATGGACACAAAGATCCCAGTCGAACGTTACACCGAGATCGCGAGCCTGAGCATCCCGATGTTGCGCGACTCAGTGCGCGCCTTTGTGGAACAAGATGCCGAACTCGCCCGCGAGACGATGGCCACCGAGGAAGTCGTGGACGGCCTCAAGAGCCGTCTGAACTCCGATCTGATGAAATTTGGCCAGGAAAACCGGGTTTCCTTTGAATCGCTGAACGCCTTGATGATGATCGCCCGCCATTTCGAGCGCGTCTCGGACCAAGCTCAGAACATCTGCGCTGAGGTTCTTTATATGTGCACCGGCGAATTCACTCGGAACAAGGGCACCGAAGCCTCACGCCTGCTCTTTGTCGATGGGCACAATTCCTGCTGCAGCCAGATGGCCGAAGCCATCGCCAACTCCCTCCACCAGCCCCAGTTTGTTTTTTCCAGCGCGGGACTTGCCCCCAAACCCATCGACGCGAAGACCCTGGAATTTCTCCGGGAAAAAGGGCTGGAAGTGTCCCGCGCCACCAGCAAGTCCATCGATCAAGTTCCCAACTTCGAGCACTACCAGATCATGATCTCGCTGGCTAAAGAAACCAGCAAGAGGTTGCCGCCAGGACCCAAAAGGACCGTCTGCCTTGATTGGGCTGTGCAAGACCCCTCCCAAGTGGAAGGCAGCCCCCAGGAAATCCACGACGCCTACGAATCCGTTTACCAGTTTCTCCAAGCCCACATCAAAGATCTGGTCGAAGCCGTGTTGGACGAAAAGATAGACTGAACAAGAAAATCCAAACCAAAGACTCACCATGAACAAACATCTCCACAGGGGCTGCACGGCGATTGGCGTAGCCGCAACGATCATCGCTGCCGGACTGAGCACGACTGGTTGCAACAAGAAAAGCGACGCTAGCTCGGGAACGGGAACGCAGGGGGCTAGCAAGAAAACTGTGGAGATCCGCGTCAAAGGGTCGGACACCATGGTTCAACTTGCGACGGGCTGGGCGGAAGCCTACAGGAAAGTGAATCCTAATGTGTTTGTGAACGCTAACGGCGGGGGAACCGGCACAGGATTTGCCGCGCTGCAGAACAATACTTGCGACATCTGCAACGCGTCGCGAGAAATCAAAACCGAGGAAGCCGCCAAAACAAAGAGTGTCACGGGAAAAGAGGTGAAAGAGTTCGTCGTTGCCTACGATGCGCTGGCGGTCTACACGCATCCCTCCAACCCGATGAAGGAGATTTCTTTGGAGCAGCTGCGCGGCATTTGGGCGGAAGGAGGCAGCATCACCACCTGGGACCAGATCAATCCAGGAATGATCGGGAAAATCACACTGTTTGGCCGCCAGAACAACTCCGGCACCTACGACTATTTCCGCGAACATATCTGCGGCAAAACGGCGGACATGAAACAACGCGAATTCCGTGGCGGCATCAGCGAGATGAATGGATCCTCAGAAGTGGTCGAGAATGTGGGCAAAACCACCCTTGCGATCGGTTACAGCGGTATGGGATACAAGACCCCGGCTGTGAACTGGCTGAAAGTCTCAAATAAGAAAGGGGAACCGGCTATCGAGCCGGGAATCGACGAAGCTCGAACTGGAAAGTACCCGATTTCACGCAAACTTTACCTCTACACCGCCGGCGAACCAACCGGTGAAGTCAAGGCCTTCATCGACTGGATTGTCTCACCTGAAGGCCAGAAGATTGTTGCCAAAGAAGGCTTTGTGCCGTTGCATTGAGAGGTTCGCCTCCCCTCACGGAACCGTTGCGTCCCATGGCTGTGCGCCGACAACCTCCAGTGCCAACAAAATCCAGAATCCAGCCAAAAAGTTTTAAAGTTCTCACCGAAGCAGAGACAACCAACGGAGAAAAAGAAATCAGCCCCCGAAGGAACCCGAATGTTGAACAAACCATCGATGTCATTCTCAAATAGGAACGTCGTGGTTTCGGTTCCATCCCAGTCCATTCCAACGGTTCTTTTTCCTTCCTTTGCAAATCTCAGCGGTCTGTGTCTCGATGGTTCAAATTCTGGAAGATGATCAATCAAGATTGGGTAATTAAGAGTCTAAAACCGTTTATGCAAAGGGCCTAGTCGTGCGCCCTTTCTGGAGCCTAGGTCACGAAGGGCCCATCACGTCAAAAAGATGCCTCAACCAACCGAACCCGCCGCGCGAAAAAGACTCCGTCTCCTGGATGCGCTCGAAAAACCCATCGAGTGGATGATTCTGGCTTGTGGATGGAGCAGTATCATCGGCATCGCCGCCA
>CANLCA010000115.1 GCA_947487925.1 Verrucomicrobiales bacterium
CATGTACCAAGATTCTGGTCTGTCAACAGACTCTTTTTGGCGACTCTTGACCAGGGTAGCTCTCGAATGAAGACCTGAGGGCAACGCGACGGTGGCCTCTATTGGGTTGCCGAGACTTAGAGGGATAGAATATAATGTAACTAACTTATAGATAGGGAGTTGAGAAAACTGTCACGCAGCTATCACAGCGCCTTACCATCCAGCTTCTAGGGCGTGTGTGTTGACGAACGAAGCATCACCTGTGCCGGATTGATTGCGCGATACTTGCCTTTGTTGGCGGTGATTTCGAATGCCTGAGGCACGGACTCCAGGCCCTGCAGCACATGAGTGATCATCGGACGCAATCGGACCCTGCCTGTCGCGACGAGCTGAACGGTATGTTCAAGATGGGCTTGAGTGCTGATGTCTGGAAAGAGGTAACGCAAGCTGCGTTCCCGAAGCAGATCCACATCCAACTCAAAGGGTTGGCCGAACCATGAAACCCCGATGATCTTACCCCCGGACCGAACAGAAGCGATCGCATCTCTTACGGTTTGTGTTCCGGCCAATCCCTGTTTGGGGCTCCCTCCTGCGCATTCAAAGACAATATCCGCACCGTTCCCGCCAGTGAGGTCGCGAATAGCGGCGGCCACATCTCCAGTCCGGGCGTCCAGGGCGTGGTCAGCTCCGAGTTCCTTGGACATAATCCGGGCTTCCTCCCGGACATCCACGGTGATGATGAGCCCAGCACCACTGATTCGTGCGATCTGCATGCATTCGAGGCCCATGCTGCCCTGGCCAAAAATCGCCACCGAATCCCCGATCCGGATCTCCGCGGTCTGAACCGAGGCGACGCTGTCGCTCAAAGACTGCAAACAAGCGGCTTCGCTGTCGGAGATCCGCTCATCCACATGGACGAGCGCGCAATCAGGCAGGGAAGCGATTTCACAGAAGCACCCAGGCAGATCAAACCCGATGACAGGACCCTTGCGACAAAGGAAGCCACGTTCTGAAAGGCAAAACGGGCACGTGCCACAGGGGAGTTTTGCCCGGGCAGCAACTCGATCACCGACTTTGAAGCGGGTGACTCCCGGCCCGACCTCAAGGATTCGCACGCAGAATTCGTGGCCAAAAAGCTGCACTGGGGCTTCCGTTTCCAGCCGGCGTTTGATGCGCGCATACGCCAGAGTGGGGATTCCAAAGGCCAGCTGGGCTTCTGTCACGCTGGGCTGGACACAGAGTGGTTCCGCCAGCACGTGCCCGGGCCGCAATGCGGGCACTGGCACGTCGTCGAGTCGGAAATCGCCAAAATCATAGAACCGCCAGGCTTTCATAGGGTTGAAGAGTCGCGGAGTAGGGAAAACTTTTGCAAGGTGTGGCAGTGAGGAGAGACCAACCCTCGATTCCCCCCCGCAGACATCACGACTTCCGCGACGTAGAGGTCTCCGGTGGAATCCAAACAGAGGTCGTGTGGTGCGAAGAAATCTCCTGGTGCTGTGGGATTAGTGCCACCTCCCCAGCGTGCGAGGATCTGACCGCGCGGTCCCAGGACGCTCACTCTCCCCCCGGTCGCATCCGGACTAGGTGGTTTTGTCCCGGACCACATTCCTGACCGATAACCGAGCTCGGCGACGAAGAGGTGACCCTCCGGGTCGAAAACAACCTGGCAGGGTCGAGCGACGTCCGGCCATTGCTCGAGGAAATCGCCCTGAGAAGAAAAAAGTTGGATCCGGCTGTTTTCACGATCCGCAACATAGACGATGCCTCGCTGATCGACTGCGATGACGTGGGGAACATTGAATTGCCCTGGGCCCGATCCTGGTTCACCCCAGGAGTGCAAGAGCCGCCCTGTGGGATCAAATTTGTGAACGCGTGCATTCCCATAGCCATCGGTCACAAAAAGCTCACCCTGCAAACCCAACGCAAGGTTGGTCGGAAAATGGAACGGCGGACCAGCCTCCCGGATAGTCCGGAAATCGACGCTAGTGGCTCCGGTGGGCGACGGCTGCCCACGAGTGCCCAGGGTCATCAGCAATCGGCCATCGGCGGTGAACTTTCGAACAGTGTGATCCAGGTCGTCGGTGCAGTAAACTGAATCATCGGGGCCGATCGTGATGCCGTGTGGTCGGGCGAACTCCCCTTCGCCCCAGCAGTAGAGGAATGCCCCTTCGCGGTCGAATACCATGACGGGGTGGTCGCCTCGGTTAAAAAGGTGCACCCTGTCCTGCGAGTCGCAAGCCACGCCCGCAACCTCCAGCCAGGAGTAACCCTCTGGACGATGGACCCATTCCGCATTCGCTTGAAAACGAAACGGCGGCTCGCCAACCACCCCCTGGATTGGGGTAGTTTCTGGAATCGAAGGAATCAAAGCGCGTGTTCCGAAGGAGGTTATTTCGAGGGCAGATGAGGATGAAACCCTTTGGTTTTCAGGCGAATCCGATGCAGCCCTTTGTCGATAGTCACGTAGAGGGAGTGGGCGTCCGCTCCAATCCCGAATTCGACATTGCTGGGAATCCCGCGCCAGTCCTCGAACAATCCCTTTTGGTTCCGAGCGCCCGTCTCAATAAACGCCAGCTCTCGCCCGGCGGGATCGACAACCATGAGACCTGGTCTAGCGAGGCTGCGGCACGCCAGGTAGATGTTCCCTTGGGTGTCCACAGTCATCCCGTCGCACCCGTTTTCAAGGCCGAAGTCGACAAGGGTTCTTGGGGGACCGGAGACGAGCCCCTCTGGGCCAAGGGGGAAAGCGTGAACCTTCATCGCGCCTCGTTTTGGTTCAGGATCCGTTGGTTTCAGGCGGTTTCCGCCGTTGTTATGATCGCCCACATACAGGGTCTTTTGATCCGGGCTCAGAACGATGCCGTTTGGTTTTTCGGCGGCTTGAGTGATCTCGACCACATGCCCTTCACGGTCGAGGCGATACACAGCCTCGCGCTCCAATTCGCGTGGTTCGGCGCCTCCGTAACGGGGGTCGGTAAAATAAATCCGTCCTTTGAGGTCCATGCACAGGTCGTTTGGGGAATTGAAACGGCGACCATTGAAACGGTCAGCCAAGGTAGTTCCGGTTCGAGTCGCCAGGTCCCAGCGAATGAGTCGGCGTCCTCCGCCATCGGCCCCATCGCACGAAATCATGGACCCATCCCTTTGAAAGGCCAGGCCGTTGGACTTGCCGGAGTTGGAAGTGAACACGGAAATCTTGGCGGTTCTTGGATGGTATTGGAGGATCATGCCATTGTCGGCGCCGAATGGCATGTCGGTGAAGTAGATGCTGCCATCAGGCGCCACGGCCGGGCCTTCGGTCAGGCCGCTGTTGAGCCGCGCCTGTCGGGCGTGCAGAAGTTCCAGCTTTGAATCCGCCGGAACGATCGGGTTCTCCGCCGCGGGAGCCGCCTGCCCGACCCACGTCCAGACCCACGCCGTCACCAGCAAGCCTAATGACTGAACACGCATAGTTTTCCTTGAAATAGGTTCTCGATTCTTAAGCCCTGCACCGACAACCCTCTGCGCAGCAGACGCGGAGTTCCTTCCCGCAGGGTGAATGTTTCCGTATCAAAGCGTAATCCGGGCATGAAGGAAAGAAGGAAAGGTAGGCTACGGCGCGTGGGCAGAGATCGGGCGAGTTTGCCCTTGTATCTGTCGCCCACTAGGATGTCGGCAAGCATTGTCGTCGCGTCCATCAATTGGCAAACCCGGGCATCGAACGCCCATTCACTCCTCAAGCGCTCGAGCCGTGCTTTCTCCACCCAAAACACAAATCCGTTGCACGACTTTCGGCACCCAGCGCAGGGATACCAAGCGTTGCAACCCGTCGTCCATCGCGGCGCTCTTAAACCTTAAACCGGCAGTTGCGGATCGCGGATCTTCTAAAGATCTTGGCGATAAAGCCATTCCGAATCACTCACCAGATCCATAAAGGATTTGCCTCGTTCTTCGTCATGCCTTTCTCATCCAAGCCTTTGCAAATCTTCACGATGTTCAACCGCCGGTTTATGGTTAAAATCCGGAAGCCCTTTTTCGTGCTGGTTGGAATATGAGTTTGAAAGGAGTCGAAGGGTTCGACATCTCAATCCGGGAAGAAGGGTCGTAACACGTTTCGCGCCACGCGCAGCGCGGTCACGCGGCCTTCGAGTGATTTGCCGAAAGTGTCGTCCTCCACCTCGATGCAGACCGGTCCACGATAACCTGATTGCATTAAAGATCCCATGAACCGACTCCAGTCGATCTCTCCGTAACCCGGAATGCGCGGTTGGTGCCACTGGAGTGGAGTCGCAAAGATGCCGACTTCATTCAGTCGACTTCTGTCGATTCTGACATCCTTCGCATGGAGGTGGAAAAATTTCCCTGAAAACTCCTGTAGGGGAAGCTCGGGGTCCATGTGCTGAAGCACCATGTGGGAGGGGTCGTAGTTCAGTCCAAAATGAGCGCTGGGAATATCCGAGAACATCCTCCTCCAGATCGCGGGCGTGGTAGCCAGGTTCTTTCCCCCGGGCCATTCGTCTCGGGTGAAGAGCATCGGGCAATTCTCGATCCCGACCTTCACGTCGTGGTCTTCCGCGAAGGCTATCAACGGACGCCAAATCTTCAAAAACCGTGGCCAGTTCTCATCGACGGATCGCGTCCAGTCCCTACCGATAAACGAGTTCACACGGCGCAGGCCCAGAAGTGAAGCGGCGCGGATGACCTTTTTTAAATGGTCCACACAGATCCTGGAGACCGCGGGATCAGGGTCGAGCGGGTTGGGATAGTATCCGAGCCCGCTGAGACTCACCCCATATTTGTCGCAAAGAGTGCGAACCGCGTCGGCTTGGCGTGTGTGGAACCTTGTGACATCGACATGGGTCACGCCGGCGAACTTGCGCTCGGCCTTACCGGCCGGCCAGCACATGGCTTCGACGCAGGAAAAACCCTCTTCCGAGGCCAAAGCCAGCACCTCGTCAAGAGACAACTCCGCAAGGATGGCAGAGACAAAGCCTAGTTGCATGTTGTTTGTGATCACTGAAATACCCATTCTCAAGAGACTTCGGGGTTCTATCAATCGTTGACGAAGTTCGCAACGCGGAAACTGTGCCTGGGGCATTTTCGAAAGAGGACAGGAGGTCCGGCCCGTTTCAGACCTCGGCAAAATGTGGTGGAATCGCGAGCTGAAATCATGAGTCCATGCGGAATGGGGAGGATGGTTTAGGTTGAGTGGGGGTGTGGATCCCGTTTTCGGGCTGTTTTGGCCCTTCGGAACCCTGAATCGGCAATTCCGGGAGTCGCTGAAGGGAGTGGGTCAAGAGCCCTGAATCCGGAGCTGGATCGTCGCTAGGATTAGTTTGGCGCCAAAGACTCGACCGACGCGACGGTGATGAGAGGGCTGGGCGGCGCTGGTTGAGCTGCGAGAGCAGTTCTGGCAGAGCGGCACCGAGCGGGGAGGAATTCAGAAACTCCCTCGCCTCTTCCTTTCGGCCCCTGGCTCGCAATCCGGCGTAAACGTGGAGCTCAAACTGGATTTGGAGTTCAGAGTGGGCCTCCGACATTCCGAAGGTTTTCAGGAGAAAAAGCAGGGCCTCCACCGTGGAGAACCGGCCTTCGCTGTGCTGTGCGCGGAGTTGGAAACGACTCTTCCCGGACATGGGCAGAGCCACCCTTTTCCCACACAATCCGATCTTGCGCGCCATGGAGGTCGCCTCTCGCCAGGACCCATCTAGGAGCAACACCTGGACCGCTTCCGGGGCGATGCCTTTGGGGATGGGCAGGCCCGAGGGATCAAGAATCCAGAGCTCCCGCCCAGGAACGAGGATCTGGGTGGCGTCAAACCGCTGCTCGCTGCGCCATAAATGTTGTCTCGATCCCGTGAGCGTACGGCAAATCACTCCCCCGGTGCTGCTCGGCCTACCGACTTCGCGATAGTGCGTTAGAACATCCACTTGGAGCGGGCAAATCAGGGTCCGCGCTCCGGCACACACGCACCACCTTGGCGGCAGTCGACATCGTGAACAAGCCGCGCCTATCTTCAAGGGTTCGTCCACCAGAGGCTCCGCGTGGTCAAGCGTCAGTTCAACAGCACCTGCCGGGGTTCTCCATGGGTGTGCCTTTTTCCTTTTGCGTTTTGAACGCTCGATGCTCACTGTGTGGCTCATTCCCGGGCTCAGAACCCTGGATTCGGATCATCCTATGCCACCCATGCCCCCATGTCACTCTCTTCTGGGGAGAGAGAAGTCCTGCGCCCAGTTTTCGCTTCCGGCTACCTCTTGGGAGTTTTGTCGGGGGAGGCTTTGGAGGGCTTGGGTGGGCGTTGAATTGAGCGGGGATATCCCGACCGGAGGCCTAGGAATAAAATGATCCTCTTCGCACAAGTCTCTTTCTGGACCTTAGTCGTTTCAATCCTCCTTGTGGTGGGGCTGCCGGTCGCTTTTTGGCGATGGGCACGAGGCACAGAGGAGGGTGCGGTGAAGTTGACTTTGAAAGTGTCTTTCACTGCGGGTTGGATTTTTTCGATCGTTTTCTTCGGGGCAAAGGATGCGGTGGCTGTCGCTTTTGCGGTGATGCTACTTGGGGCTGTTCCAGTCTCGCTCATCTGGGCTCCGACGTTTGGGGCGATGCTTGCGAACTTGATTGGGGGGCTTTACACCGGAGGAGCAACGGAGATCGAAGAGAGGCCGGTTTACTCATTCGCGACTGCGAGGCTGAATCGCGGGGATGTAACCGGGGCGATTGCGGAGGTTCGCAAGCAGCTGGAGCAGTTTCCTGAAGATCACCAGGGGTTGATGCTGCTGGCGCGTATTTTTGTGGAGCGCCAGAACAACCTTCCGGAGGCCTCCGAGATCCTGGAGCGGATCGGCACGGATCCCCGGTATAGCTCGGGAGAACAAGTCATGGCCTTGAACCAACTCGCGGACTGGCGTTTGAAATATGGCCTCGACAGCGCTGGCGCACGCGAGGCGCTCGAATGCATCGAGCGTCGATTCCAGGGGACGGATGCGGGCTATATGGCGACGCAGCGGTTGGCCCACCTGACACCGCAGGAAATGCTCGACGACCGGAAGCAGCCCAAGCCGATCCATGTCGTGGAACATGTGGGGAAAGTGGGCCTGGCGACCGAACCCGGGGAATTCGCGATGGCACCTGGTTTGGAACCGGGAGCGCGCGCCCAGCAATTGGTGGAGCATCTCGAAGATCATCCCCAGGATTTTGAAGCGCGGTTGGAACTTGCTGCGATTTACGCAACGTACTACGAGAAATCTGAACTGGCCATCGACCAACTAGACCAGCTTATCAGCGTTCCGAACCAACCCATGAAAAACGTGGTTCAATGCCTCCACCAGATCGCGGACATCCAGGTCGAGAAAATGAGGGACCCAGCTGGAGCCAGGCAAACTTTGGAGAGGATCATCGAACTTTTTCCACAGACAGGTGCCGCCGAAACCGCTCTTAACCGAGTCACCTATCTGGGCTTGGAGAGCAAGGGCCATCGCCCAGGCGGCGTGGTTAAGATGGGAACTTACGAACAGAACATCGGGCTCAATTCAAAGTGACCCAAACACGGAAGTCGAACCACGCCAACTCGTTAATCGACACTCAGGGTAAAAAATTAGCGGCGATCAGACACCGCACCTGATCCGCGGAGTCCTGGAGCGTTCGTTTCGGTGGGGCCTCTCTTTCGAGCGATACTCAGCAAGAATGAGTGGTTTTCCAACAGATTTGTCCAGGCTCAAAAGCCGGGAAACAGGAACCCTCCGGGAGGGGTATCCGCTGGCGGCGCTGAGTGCCGTAACCTTGACTGGCACCTAGATCAGATCAGCGCAGCCGCAGGGCGATTTGTTTGTCTATCTCGCTGGCAAGGTCGATGTCTGAAGTGCCGCCCTTCCTCCGCGCTTGAACCACGACTCTGGAAAGATTGGCGTCCACCTCCTCGACACGCACCCAAACGGTACGGTTGTCAATGCGAGCTTCCAAGACATGAGTGATCGTGTTATCGCTCGTCA
>CANLCA010000116.1 GCA_947487925.1 Verrucomicrobiales bacterium
CACCGACGTCCGTTCGCCGAGCGTCGTTGTTCTAGCCAATGATTATCCTTTTGGCATGTTCGGCTGGGTGACGGAAGCACCGGGCGCCAAAACACAACCCTTCCAGCACGCCTACTGGCATCATGGCAAGATCCTTGGCTGGGGGAACGTGGCATTCGTGGACGGGCATGTGGGTTTTCTCCGCGCCGTTCCCGATGCACCCGATTTTCAAAATGGCCCGGGCTACACCTTCCTCTACGATGGGCCCAAGAATTGACCTGTGGCTCTTCCACCTTAAAACCGCAGCTGCCCTTGGCGAATCTTCGCAGGATCCTGGCGATAAATTCATTCCGAATCGCCGACCAGATTCAGAAGGCAGTTCAGCGGGCGTCAGGGGAGGGGCAGACGATTCAACACGATGCTGGGCATGATGCCGAGGAAGAGCACTGAGGCTGCCAGAAGGATGATGGTGCAGCGCAGGATGATGGGGATATTCAAGGGTTGCTTATCCGCCGTCGCGGGGAAGACGTAAACATGCTTGAGCACCTTAAGGTAATAGAAAAGGGACACCGCGCTCATGAAGATTGCGAGGATGACCAGCCAGAGCAAGTCCAGGGCAGGCGTGGATCGGAGCGCTGCGCCGAACAGATAAAACTTCCCGAAGAACCCGGCGAGAGGGGGAATGCCTGCCAGCGAAAGGAGGAAGATTAAAAGACATAAAGCCATCGATGGCGCGCGCGCACACAGGCCGTCGAAAGCTTGCATGGCATCTGTTCCAAAATGGTTCTGGACCACTGAAACGATCGCAAATGCGCCGATGATCGCGAGCCCGTAGGTGAACGCGTAATAGAGCACTGGTGCCAACGCTTGAGCGGGGTTTCCGGCAATCACAACGGTCATATAGCCAGCGTGGGAGACGGCTGAATAAGCGAGCAGCCTGCGAACGCTGGACTGGCGAAGGGCGACCAAATTGCCGATGATCATGGAGGCACCCGCCAGGATCGCCAGAAGGGGGGTGCTGCCAGGCAACCATGATTCCCAGGATGCTTTCCCGGCATGCGGCGCTAGGGCGAGGGCAGTGAACCGAGTCAGAACGACAAAACTGCCCAGTTTTGATCCTGCGGCGATCATCGCGGCTGCGGAGAGCGGCGCAGTTTGGTAAACATCCGGTGCCCAGAGATGGAACGGGGCGGCGGCGATTTTGAACGCGAACCCCGCGAGGGTCATGGTGATGCCCACCAGCAGCATGGGCTCAGGTTTGACAGCGCCAAGTTTCAAGGCGATTTCGGACAAGGCAAGGGTTCCCGTGTAGCCGTAGAGCAAGCTCATGCCGTACACTGTGAAAGCTGCGGCCATGCCGCCGAACAGGAAGTATTTGACCGCGCCTTCCGCAGCCCTCTTATCCGTCTTGTCGAAGCAGGCGAGCACATAGAGGGGCAGAGTGGCTAACTCGAGGCAGAGAAAGATCATCAGCAGATTCTCGGCGCTGACGAGGAACATGAGTCCGCTGGTGCTCAGCAGGAGGAGCGACAGGAACTCTGCGGTATGGGGTGTAAAGTTTGCGTCACAAGCCAAAGCCAGTGCGCCGATCGCGAGGATCACCACCAGTTGCTTGGCCAGGGTCGTCGAGCCTGTGAGGTGGACGATTCCAGGACCCACGATTCCTTCCAGGGTGCTTTGGGACATCCAAAAAATTGAAAAAAGACACGCAAAGATCGCGAAGAGTGAGCCCAGCAAACTGCGGACATTGGGGGCTTGTTCGCGCAGGGCCAGTCGGTCAATGAAAAGAACTGCGAGCGCCGCGGCCACCACGATTGTTTCTGGCGCGACAAATTCGATCCACTTCAAGTATTCGACGGAACTCATGCTTGAATTTTATTCATTTCATTTGATCAGGGGCCGGAGGAGTCCCTCAAAAAAAGGCGACCTGAGGGCAGGCACAATCAGATCCAGCAGGCAGGCTGGATACAGGCCCACGATGAGGGTGCAGGTCAACAGGATGAGACCACCGAGACCTTCGGGGGCCGAAATGGGGTCTGCTTTGCCATGGCCGGGACCTCGATCATGCTTCCCCCAAGCCGGGGTGGAAGGGGAGCCTCCGAGGAACGATTTGTGAAGCACCCTTAGAGAGTAGGCGACCCCCGCGAGGATTCCGAAGCCGGCCAACAAGGCGAGCGTGGGGGAGGCGTGCCAGGCGCCGACGAGCACCTGCATCTCAGCGACGAACCCACTGAACCCTGGTATTCCCATGGAGGCGAAGATGGCGACGCCAAAAATCGCCGCGGCCGAGGGGATGGTTTTCGCTAAACCCATGCCTTGGAGGGCCTCGAGATCCCGGGTGTGTGTGCGGTCATAAACCATGCGTCCCACCACACCGAATAACAGACCCGCGATGATGCCATGGGAAAACATTTGGAGGACGGCGCCGCTGAGCCCCACCAGATTCAGGCTGGCCAACCCAAGGAGAACAAACCCCATGTGACTGACGCTGGAGTAGCCAATCACGAATTTGAAATCCTTTTGAACGAGGGCGATCAACGCTCCGTAAACGATGCCGATCACCGCGAGCCATCCAATCCACGGAGCCCAGTATCTGGCTCCCTCAGGAAAGAGCGCCATGCCGACCCTGAGGGCTCCGTAGGCGCCCAGTTTCATCACAACACCTGCTAGCAACATGGAGGCTGCCGTGGGTGCCGCGACGTGCCCGGTGGGCGCCCACGAGTGAAAGGGCCACATGCCGGCAAGCACCGCAAACCCGACGAATATGAATGGGAATACCCAGAGTTGAAACGACCTCGGGAAGGCTGTTTGAGCCCATACCGCCATGTCGAACGTTGGGACGGGCAGGACGGCATAGACGGCGATCATGCCGACCAAGACCAGCGCGCTGCCAAGGAATGAATAAAGCACGAGCTTCATCGCGCCATACTCGCGGCGGGTCGAGCCCCAGATAGCCACAAGAAAATACTTAGGAATGATCGCCAGTTCGTAAAAGGCAAAAAGCAGGAAGACATCAAAGCTCAGAAAGACTCCAAAAACCCCCGCGATGAGAATCAAGAAAAGGGCGAAGAATTCGGATGCCCGATACTCCACATTCCACGAAAACAATACCCCCACGAACGCCGCGATGCTGGTCAGGAGTACCAGAGTGACGCTGATCCCATCTGCCGCCAGGTAGTATTGGATACCCAACTGAGGGATCCAGGGGACTTGAACGATCGTGGTGAGGTGGGCGGTTGAGCCGTAAAAGTTCCCCATCGAGACGATGGCAATTCCCGCAGTCGCCAGCGCTGCAAGAAGCGAAACCCACCTAGCCAACACGGCCGAGCGAGGCCTCGTCAGGAGCAGGGCCAGACCGGCGGTCAACGGGATGTAGATCGTCCAGGCTAACATGCTTTTGTCAGTTCGAATTCAACACAAAATGGAATGCTCACGAATGGTTTAGAACCCGGTGAAATGGCGCGTCAGGGACACCAACAGTTGTGGCCAGAACCCCAAAACCAAGAGCAAGGCTATCGCTGGCAAAACCATCAGGCATTCCTCGAGGGTGAGGTCGGAGAACTGGCTCCACTGATCCTTCAGTGGGCCGCAGAAAATCTTCTGGATGATGTTCAAGTGGAACAGTGCGGACAGGAGCAAGCCCAACGTGCTGAGGATGGCGGCCCACGACACCAATGCGAAGGTTCCCTTGAAGATGAGGAATTCCCCGACGAATCCGCTGAGACCAGGAAGCCCAAGCGAGGCAAACAACACCACTCCCATCAAACCCGCCAAGAGGGGAGCCCGTGTGCGCAGACCACCGGAGTTCTCCAGATTCGGACAGCCCTCGGGGCGCGATTCGAGAAATCCGACGAAACAAAAGAGAGCTGAAGCAATGATGCCATGGTTGAACATCTGCAAACTGACTCCGTTAAACAGCATGGCCACCGAATCCTCCATGCCTTTCCCGGGAGCCTGGCTTGTGGTCGCCAGGGCAAAGATGCCGAGCAGGCAGTAGCCGAGGTGGTTGATGGAGGAATAAGCCAGGATTGATTTCAGATCTTTTTGGGCCAAGGCGGCAAGCGTGCTCAGGAGGATGGTGGCACAAGCAAGGACTAGCAGCGGCGTCGCGAGAGCGGCGGCCTGTTCCTTGAAAACAGGCAACAAGATCCGGAGCATTCCATAGAGGCCGAGCTTCGACAACACGCCCGTGAGCACCATGGTGGTGGAGGTGGGAGCCTGGCTGTAAGTCAAGGGGAGCCATGTGTGGAATGGGAAAAGCGGCACCTTGATCGCAAATCCCAGCAGCGCGAGACAAAAAATGAAGAGAGCAAACCCTTTGCCATCCGAAAATAGGGAGGACGCTCCGAGCTTGGATTCCAGGTTCCGCGTGAGAGACCCATCCGCGGCCGCCGTGGCGAGCGCACTGAAATCGAACGTGTTCGACACTAGAAACACGGCGACCATTGCGAGCAGTAGCGTGATGCTACCCACCATGGTATAGACAAAGAATTGATTCGCGGCGCGTCTCCTTTCCGCCCCACCCCAGAGCCTGACGAGGAAATAGGCAGGAACAAGACTCAGTTCCCAGAAGAGGAACCAGTGAAAAAAATTCATTGCAGTGAATGCTCCGTAGAGAGCTGCCTGAATCGTCAGCATCAAAGCAAAGTAGGCCCCTTGCCCCGACTTGAGGCCGCGTGTGGCGGCGATGGCAAAAGGTATCACGAAAGAGGTCAGCAACACCATCGAGAGCCCCAGTCCATCGAGTGCGACATGGTAGTCGACACCCAGGGTGGGGATCCACGCGTGGCGCTCCACAAACTGCATCGAACGGGAGCCTGCGCCCAAGCCCGGCCGGCTCGCCAAAACCGTTTGCTCGTATTTTGACGCCAGCAACAAGGCGAACAATCCCGGGATCAGCGAGAAAACAAATGCGAGGCTGCGCGTGCCCTCGGAAGGCTTCCTTCCGGCAATGGCGATCACCACCGCACCAGCCAGCGGAATGAGGGTCATCAGGGTGATCCAGGGGAGAGTGCTCATTGGGAGATCCAGGCGAGTAACATTCCCAGAGCCACCACCCCCATGGCCAGAGCGGCCAGGTATTGATGGATTTGACCTGAGTGGAGCGATGAGAGGCGATTTCCAAGGGAACCGATTCGGGCGCACACCGTATCGAACCCTGGATTGACCAGGAACTCGTCGGCGAACCGACTCACCCAAGCCAACGCTTGGAGGCAGATCGGGACGATGCCCACGACGGGGGCAATGACTTTCTGGTCTAGAGCGGCGCTCAATCCGGAGAACCACTTCAAAAACCATCCCAGAATCGCTTCGTAGACCTCGTCAAAATAAAACTTATTCGTCAGCCACCGATGGAGTACGGGAAAATGCACCAGGAGCGGATCCGGCGCTTGGCTGAAGTCGACTGTCGGATTTCCGTAAAGCCTCCAGCCCGCGGTGATCCCGCAGAAGACGACCACAGTTGAGAGCAGGAGCAGCCCAAGCGTGCCCGGGTTGAGCAGATGGCTGAGCTGGAAATGCGCTGGGTGGCCCGAAAGATAGGATTCAATCCAAGGCCAGACCGGGGTCGCAAGGAACGTCAGCAAGATCGTACAGGCGGCGAGCACGATGAGCGGAGTCGTCATGACAGGCGGACTCTCGTGAATCTCTGCGGGTTTAGAATGACTCCGCGAATCTGACACGAGATGTCCCGCCGCGGCATTCCGTGGTGTGGTGGAATTGCCCTTCGAGGCTCCAAAAAAGACCAGTGCCATCTGTCGAGTCATGTAAAATGCGGTCAAGAAAGCGCCTGCGAGCCCCAGGGCAAAGGGCCATTTCGACCCTTGCCAAGCCACGGCTGCGTGGAGGATGCCATCTTTACTCCAGAAACCCGAAAAAACAAGGGGCACTCCAGAAAGCGCCATCATGCCGATCGCGTAGGTTCGAAATGTCCTGGGCATCAAGTCTTTGAGTCCACCCATTTTCCGGATGTCTTGTTCCTCATGACATCCGTGGATGACCGATCCTGCACCGAGGAAGAGGAGGGCTTTGAAGAACGCGTGGGTGAGCAGGTGGAGCATGCCCACTGGAACTCCTCCGGTCGCCAGTCCCAGGAACATGTATCCTAGCTGCGACACCGTGGAATAGGCGAGGATGCGTTTGATGTCGTTCTGAGCCACAGCGACTAAAGCGGCGAACACAGCAGTGATTGAACCGACCCATGCGATCGTGGTCAACGCGGGCGAAAGTCCGGGGGCTCCCGCCACATCGGCGTCCAGCAAAGGAAAGACACGGGCCATGAGGAACACTCCAGCCGCAACCATGGTGGCGGCATGGATCAGAGCGCTCACAGGCGTCGGGCCTTCCATCGCATCGGGCAACCAGACGTGCAGCGGAAGCTGGCCGGACTTGCCTATCGCACCACAAAACAACAGGAGCGCGATGACGGTCGAAACCGCCATGCCGCCCGCGGTGGTTTGGGCCACCAATGCCGTCAGTGCCGATTGTTCCAAACACCCTTTTCCTCCGTCATAAAACAGCAACGTCCCCGTTTCGGAGTAGAGCCACAAGATTCCGATGAAAAAGCCGACGTCCCCAATCCGAGTGGTGATAAAGGCCTTTTTTGCTGCCGCCGCTGCCTGGGGTTTGTGAAACCAGAAGCCAATGAGCAAATAGGAGGCGAGCCCGACCAATTCCCAGCACATGAAGAGGAGCAACAGACTGTTCGCCAGGATGAGGCCCAGCATCGCGCTTGCGAACAACGACAGAAAACAGAAGAACCTTCCGGGGTTTTCATCGTGAGCCATGTAGCCGGCGCTATAGATGAAAATCAGGGTGGAAATGAAAGTCACCATCACGAGCATCGAGGCGCTGAGGGGGTCCAGCACGATTCCCAGGCGAAGGGTTGGCAGAGTAGTGGCTTGGGGGCCCAGTTCGCCGGCGCCAAAATCGAGCCAGGAGAAATTGAGGACCTCCCTTCCTCCTTCGGGCAGTTCTAAACTTGAGAAAAAGGCCGCCAGAGAAAGCAAGCACGAGAGGCTGATCCCACCGATGGCGAGGCCTGCGGAGGCACGCCAGCGGTTCCTGCCCAGGAAGACGCTACAACACGCCGCGAGCAGCGGTATGACGGGAATCAGCCAGAGGTAACGGATCATGCGTGCTTAGGCTCTCAGCCTTTCAATAAATCCATTTCATCGACGTTCGTGGTCTTGAAGTGCCGGTAAAGGGACAGGATCAAGGCCAACCCCACCCCCGCCTCCGCAGCGGCGATGGCGATGGAGAACAGCACGAACAATACGGGCTCCATCGAGTCGGGTCGGGGGCCAAATTTCCAAAACACGATAAAATTTAAATTGGCGGCGTTGAGCATGAGTTCGATGCCGACCAGGACGAGGATCGCGTTGCGGCGAAGCAGCGCCGCAGCCAGGCCCGCAGAGAACAGGAGAGAGGACAGGAGAAGATAGGGCAGCATGGCGGTTGGCAGTTCTTTTCGGAGAGAATGTTTACAGCTTTACAGTGGCTCGGACGTCTGTTGTCCAGAGGATTTGCTGGACTCCCCGACTTCGGTGGGGTCGTCTCTTTGGGCCAGAATCGCGGCTCCGATCAGGGCGGCGGTGAGCAGCAACCCGAGGACTTCCAATGGCAACACATAGGCCGACATCAGCTCCCTTCCGATATCTCGCAGTTTCATGGAGGCGTCGACGGCTTCGCGGGAACCCCTGAGAGAAGAGGACCATGCGGCAGTGGCAAGTCCCGTGAACATCAAGCCGCAAACGGCCAATGGAGCTAGTTTCTGGAGGGAAAATCTGGATTGCGTGTCGGGGGTCCCGGTGCGTGTCAAAAGCACCACAAAAAGGGCGAGAATTGACACGGCTCCGACGTAAACGAGGACCTGGCTGAACGCGATAAACTCCGCTCCGAGGCGCAGGTAGACAGC
>CANLCA010000117.1 GCA_947487925.1 Verrucomicrobiales bacterium
GCCATACGAACATCCACTTCCCCCGGCCAGGCCGGCGCCTCGACCAACGACGCACTTTTCGGTTCAGCGACATGACTGGAAGGATCTTGCACTGGCGACTGGCGCACTGCAACTACCCGAGTTGTGCACCCGATTTGAGAGGCAAGTGCTGACACTCTGCAGCTTACCATGCTGCTCCGAGCTACCAAGGAGTTTCTGGGGGGCCCTGATATCGGGTCGCACGCCGGTTCCGTTGATCCGTCTGCCATGGGGCAGTAGCCGTGCGGCTTCGGCGCTGGAGTGGGGAAGCCTTTGAGTTACGCCACAATCATGAAGTGGCTTGCCGACCAAAGCTCGCAGCGCAGACTGCAATGGGTCCGCCTTCGTTCCTAAACGACAGGAACTGCCCCATGGGCCGAAGTGCCGAACACAGAGCCGTCGTGATAGATCGGCGTGGCGATGTTGATTCGCTTCGCTTTGGCGGGCTTGTCGTATCGCTAGAGCAACTTCCCATCAGTGGCGGCAAATCCAGCAACGGTCGGGGCCGGAAACTGCACGATTGGGACTGGTCGCCAAAATCCATGGCGATCGCCGATGAATAGGCGGCAATGGGGCTCGCTCTAATTCAGATTGAGCGATGGACTATTATCCGTGATATTGGGCCCATCTGAAATCAATACTGAATGACAATCCCCGGAGCATTTAAAAGTGGCGTGACGGCCCTGACCCTCCTGGGACTGGCGCTATCACTGGCCTTTCCATGCCGGGCGGAGCCGACCGACGACGCGGATGGCTCCGCGCTGCAAGTTGATGCCAGGAAGACCTTCAAAGAAGTGGTCACCCCATTCGTCGAGACCCACTGCACGCGCTGTCACGGGCAAAACCGACAAAAAGGCGGAATCAACTTTGGACCAGCGCTCAAGAACCCCGGTGAAACCGCGTCCACCAAACGGTGGAAACAGGCGCTTGCCATCGTGAAATCCCACGACATGCCTCCGGAGAGCGAGGAGAAGCAGCCAACGGACGAGGAGCGTCAGAAGTTTCTGGACGGGATCGGCAAGATCAAGTTTCTCAGCTCGAAGGATCCGGGCCCGTTTGTGATCCGTCGTTTGACCAAGGTGGAGTTTGGCAACACGTTGCACGATCTTTTCGGTGTGGATCCTGCGGTCGCTGATGAGCTGCCGGAAGAAGTATTCGGAGAGGGGTATCTGAACACCCTGTCACCGCTCCAGTCGGAGCAGTATCTCGCGATCGCCAATGAGGTAATGGACCGGATCCTTCCCTCCAATGCTGTGAGACCTACCAAGGCGCAAAAGCAGCTTTTCGGCAAAACGCCAAGCCCAGCCGCTGACGAGCGGGCCGCGGCGAGAAAGGTCGCCCGCTCCCTGGCCCGTGACGCCTATCGCCGGCCCCCGACTGAGGCGGAAGTGGATGTCCTCCTACGAGTGTTCGACCTCGCTCGCGAAAACAAACTCGCTTACCCGGATGCCCTGCGCTTGATGCTCAAAGCGGTCCTCGTGTCCCCCCAGTTCCTCTTCATCACGCCAGCCGTGGAGGCTGAATCAGGGAGCTCTATTATTCGCCTGGATGATCATCAACTGGCGTCCCGGTTGTCGTATCTGTTGTGGGCAACCATGCCCGATGCTGAACTGTCCGCGCTGGCGCATCGCGGGAAACTTCATGAGCCGGCAGTTTTGAAGGCGCAAGTGAATCGTCTGCTGGAGGATTCGCGTTCCCGGGCGTTGTTCGATGGTTTTGGAGCGCAGTGGCTCGGGCTGGGGAGCCTGGAAAGCAAAACCTTCGACACCGCCAAGTTCCCCCAGATGACCGGCGCCATGCGCTTGGCGATGTATGAGGAGGCCCGTCTGTTCTTTGAAAGCATCGTCCGTGAAAACCGGAGTGTTGTCCGTTTGGTGGATTGTGATTACACGTTCCTTAACGGGACCCTTGCCGCGCTTTACGGCCTGGATAAAACAGTCACCGGATCCCGGTGGCGCAAGGTGAAGCTGGCGGATGCGAATCGCGGCGGCATTATGGGCATGCCCGGCATTCTTGCGGTGACCTCGTTTCCTAACCGCACGAGCCCCGTCAAACGCGGTGTGTGGGTGCTCGAACAGGTGCTGGGAGAACACGTGCCACCGCCGCCGCCGAACGTTGCGATCCTGGACAAACAGGACAAACACACCGTCGAGAATCTGACGCTGCGCCAACGAACGGAACTGCACCGCAAAGAGGCCGTTTGCGCTAATTGCCATAAGACCCTTGATCCCATCGGCTTTGGCCTGGAGAATTTTGATGCCATCGGGCGGTGGCGCGACCAGGATGACTCCGGAGGGGCGATTGATGCAGCGGGCGAACTTCCGGGTGGAAAACATTTCACTTCTCCCAAAGAGCTGAAAAGCATCATCGCCGCGCGAAGTGGTGACCTTGCCCGCAACCTGACTGAGAAACTGCTGGCCTATGCCTTGTGCCGCCAGCTTGAAGGTTACGATGAAATCGTGGTGGATCATCTGATGGAAACCATCGCCAAGGACGGCTATCGTATGCGGACTCTCATCACCGAAATCGTGACCAGCTATCCTTTCACCCATCGACGGATCCAAGAACAAATCGCATCCGATTCCGCTGAGACGCAGCCCTCAAAACGGTAAATAAACTTGAACCAAATTCGCGAAAGCGTGAGCAACCACCGTCCGGTGATCTAGGCGATGCCCGACTGGCACTGGCCAGCGTGGTTTTGATCACCAAACAATTTTAGGACACACCTTACGAGGTCACATTGCCTCGCGGGCCGTGGTAGCGGGAGCAAAGCGACATCAACGTTCAGAGGATCCAGCAGGTGAAATTCGCCGAATTCGTCCGCAAATCTCCTGGAAAGTTTGATGCTCGTGTGATTGGTGAAGCGGGAAGCCGCACTCAAACGACATTTGAAGCTTTAAGGTTTCCCAATCGACACGTCCAGGAACGAAGCATATTATCATCCTATGAGAAGTCACTTCCTCGTCGATCGGCGCACGTGTCTGAGAGGGATTGGCGCCTGCCTCGCGCTTCCTCTTCTGGAATCCATGGGCTGGGCGGAGCCCGGCAAGGGTAGGCCTTACAAACCGCCGGTTCGCCTCGGATTCATGTACATGCCCCACGGGGTCATCATGGATCAGTTCTGGCCCAAGAGTCCGGAGAGTTTCCTGTCGTCGCCGCCACCGTCGCTGGAATCGCTGCGTCCGGTCCTCGATCAGTGTTTGTTGATGAAGGGGATCTCGGGAGTTCCGATCGCTCCGTTCAATGGCGCCCCGCATGCGCTCGAATTGTCCACCTGGCTTACGGCCGTGCTGCCTGATGCGAACACACGAAACCGGATCAACATTGGGATTTCGGCGGACCAGATCGCCGCCAACTACGTGGGCGGGTTCACGTCACTGCCGTCCCTGGAGCTGGCCACGATGCCGCAGACGCACAAGGAGAACCAGGAGGGACTCAACGAAGGGTATTATTCACACTGCAGCTTTCGTTCACCAACCCAGGCCGTCCCCGCCGAGATCAATCCGCGCAACGTACTGACCCGGCTCTTCGGAAAGTCCGATAGAGCCGGACACACCGTCCAGGCGCACCCCCTGGATCGACAGATGCTGGACCTGGTTATCGGAGGCGCGCGAGACCTGCGCCGAAAACTGCCCCAGGATGACCAACACAAACTGGATGAATACCTGGACAGCGTACGTGCCGTCGAACGCCGCATCGCCGCCATCGAATTCCGCCAGAAAGAGGCGGCGCTTGAGAAGGCTGGAGTGAGCGTAAGCAAACGCAACGCTTCGGATTCCCCACCGATCGAGGTCAAGATTCCGGAAGGTGACAAACGCAGCGAGTACATGCAGGTGATGTGCGACCTCAACGTGCTCGCTTTCCAAACCGACACGACCCGCGTCAGCACTTACATTGGCTCGACACCGAACGGAGTTTCTTATCCGGAACTCGGGTTCAGGAACGAGCATCACTCCCAAACCCATCACAACAACGAACCCGATAAGGTTGGCAAGGTCGCGGCGATCACCGCGTTCAACATAGCCCAGTTCGCCTACATGGTGAAAAAGATGCACAGCCTGCGCGAGGGAGACGGCACCCTGCTCGACAATTGCATCATGATGTGGGGCTCCGGCCTTGAGGATGGGAACAAGCACGCCCGCGAGAACCTTCCCTTCATCGTCGCGGGCAAGGGCGGCGGCTCCATCAACACGGGACGTTTCCTGGCCGATACCAAAGGCAACCAAGGCGACCTGCTCACTACGCTCCTCGCGTGTGCCGGTATTCCGATGGACCGTCCCATTGGCATCGCAACCAAGCAGCTGAAAGAGATGACCCTCAGTTTCTAGGCCGGCGGCGTGCCGGAATGCGCCGTGTCCGGCTCACTCAACCCCTTGATTCAAATAAACCTTCACGTCCCTGGTCGCCCGGCTGGCCGCGACGATGTCGCGTCGTCGATCGTTGTCCATATCGGCCAGGCTTAGATCCTCGCACGTCCTGGCGTTGTCATCCACGACGGAAGACTTCCATTCCGTGCCTTCGGAGTTTGCAGGCAGGTAGTTCGGATAAGAAGTCAGCCTGGAAAAATCAGCTGAGAAACCACTAATCTTCGCTAATCATCACTCATACAACAAGATGTGAGAAATAGCGATCGGGACGCCGGTTCTCTGTATGGGTGAAGTGCTCAGTCAGCGTCACGTTTTCACCATCAGTGTCACTTAGCGAAAATTAGTGGTTCAACTTCCGTTTTTAAAGTCAGTCACGAATGGCGCTTAGCGAAGACCTGTTTCTCTGAACAAGGGCAACTGGCAACAGCGGGAATGGACTCGACTGTGTCTGAGGTTTCTACTGAGTTTTGCTCATTCACCGGTGTCAGAACTCGGTTCTTCAGCCATTTTGAGAGGCACTCCATTCGTGTGTCCGCCCGGCTTGGAGTCTTTTGAACTGGTCCAGCGCACCTACCATCGCGGTCGAATCGGCAACCACCTTTATTCGGCAGGGCATGCCGTAACTCCCTCCAATCGAGATGCCCAGTTCACCGTGGACGTCCAGGTCGGGGACATCCGAGACGGATTCAAGAGGCACCTCGAAAAGTTTGGCCGGGCCGATCCTGTTCCTTCCTGTTCCTTATCGCCCGATCGCGAGTTTTGAGGAACAGATTCCAGGCTGCTCTCGAAGACTATGCGACCAAAGTCGCATAGGTGCCGCGATCGCCGCCCCACCTTTTGGAGCCCGAGGTCCCATAGCGCTCTTTTTGAATCGGTGCAAATATTTCACCAGCAGTCGAGCTACTCCGGTGCAAGAATGGAAAAAGTCCTCGGGACCCTGGTGCGGCAAGACAACGAAACTTATAAATCTAAAACTGACAGCCATGAAAACGAACTTCACCCATCCGACAGGCCGACGACACTCCACCCCATTGCAGAATCTTCTACTCATGGGAACTGCTTTAATCGCGGTCACTCAGACCTCAGTCGCGCAACCCGCTCACTTGCAGAACGGATTGACGCTCGTCACCCAGATTTACAGCCAGCAGTCCCAGGGCACGTTTACGGATTCGCAAGGGGTGCCACTCAATCGCTACGGGGGCTCTTGGGAGGACGAGGTCGACCCCTCGTTCATTCGCTTCGGGAACCCCAACCAAGGCGTGATGCCCGGGAACAACACGACTTGCGCCCCATTCGTCACGCATCTGCTGTTGGCCACCTATAATTGGAATTGGGGCAATGTCGTGTTTTTCGATCCGATCCTAAATCAGAACCATAGCTGCGAAAGCCCGAGCTCTTACCGCTATGTGGCGATGATCAAGCAAAACGTGGGATTTGAGGTGCAACTGCCGACCTTGAACCTGGTCCAACCTGGCGACATCATGGCCCTCCAGGATGTGGGCGCCAACACGGGGCATACGACCATTGTGGTTGAAGTAGATTGGCTAAGCGCCAAAGCGTATCCATCCCAACTGGTGGGCGCGGATGTGAATTTGGCTGGCAGCACCTATTACGAGGTGGAAGTCCTCGACAGCTCCAGCGGTCAGCACAGTTCGGACACGCGCACCGTGACTTTGGCCAACAACACCAAGGTGATCACCAACGGCGCTGGCGTGGGGCGGATGGGAGTGCTCGTCGATGGGAATTTCCAAGTGCTTGGCCACACCTGGAGCCTGCCCACTTCCAACTACTATACCAAACCCAACACATGGCTCAGCGGCTTTAACAGCCGTTTCCGCCCTCAATCAAACCGAGAGATGGTCTTCGGCAGGCTTCCGGCGTTGAATGTTGTTCCGTGAGCCTCGTTTCCAGAATTGTTCGAACCTGAACAACCCGCCCACCAAGGGCGGGTTGTTCCATTTTGCGACGGCTTGGATCGCGTTCTTTTACTCTCGTGAAGGTCGATACGCCTTTACCCTTGGCGGCACGGAGTTCATAGTTGAACCTTCAGACGTCAGTTGAACATCGTGAAGACTTGAAAAGGCCTGGATGAGAAAGCCGTGACAAAGAACGAGGCAACTCCTTTATGGATGTCGTGACTGATTCGGAATGCCTTTATCTCCAGTATGTTGCGAGAATACACAAGGGGCCGCTCCTCTTCTAAAGTTGAGAGGTAAAACGACCTGCCTTCTCCAGCACAAATCGGAACTACAAGATTCGATTATTTTTCATGAAACGCAACTCCCAGACCCCGGCTGGAGCACCGAACGAAGCAGCAGCCCCTTGGGCGGAATCCGTCTTCGTTTCGAACATCGACGCGATGATCTTGGTGGACGCGAAAGGATTGACCCGCGAGGCAAATGTCGCGGCCCTGAAGCTGTTTCAATATAACATTGAAGGAGTGGTTGGAGAATCATGGGCCGAGATGTTTCTTCATACGGAGGTGCGCTCAGTCACACAGTCGAGGATTTGCGCGGCGTTGAGGTCGGTTGAAACGGGAATTGGATCGTTCCGGATCGAAACGGTTGCCACAGGCGCCATGGGCATGGAATTTCAAGCGGAACTGTCGGTGTCAAGGCTGGCGACGCCTGGGTTCGAGGGTTGGTTTTGCCTCCAGGTCAGGGATATTTCTGAGGTCAAGGCGCGGCAGTCTGATTTTGAAAGAAACTTACGCGATGTAGAGGATCGAGCCGAGGCTCATGAAACACGATTCTTTCAAACGCGCAAGAGGCTCGCGGAGAGCGAGACCCGGCTGCAGGAGTCGGAGGAGTTGTTTCGAAAGGTCTTTCAATCCTCGCCCGTGTTTGTGGCCATCGTGCGCCTGGCAGATGAGGCGTTTGTGGAGGTCAACGAAAAGTTCACGGAATGGTCACGATGGACAAGGCAGGACGCTTTGGGGCGGACCACGATGGATCTTAAACTATGGGTGGAGGATGTCGACCGGACCAACTTTCTTTGCGACCTTCGAGATCAAGGGAGCATTCGTCATCGCGAATGCCTCATGCGAACTCGTTCAGGGCAGCTGGACATTCTATTGATCTCGGCGGAAAAGGTTTCCTGGCATGACCAGCCTCATGCGATCTCGGCGGGGCTCATCATCACCTCCCTCAAGCGCGCCGAGACGGAGCTCCGGGCCGCGCTCGAAAAGGAGCAGGACTTGCAGCGAATCAAGAGCGAGTTTGTCAACCTCGTCTCCCATGAGTTCCGTACCCCTTTAGGTGTGATCCTGTCTTCATGCGAGATATTGGAGCATTATTTCGAACGCTTAACGGGTCCGCAGCGGAAAGAGCACCTGCGGGATATTGCCAACGCCACCCGCGACATGACTCGTCTGATGGACGAGGTGTTGTTCCTTGGGAAAGCAGATTCGGGTCGACTCAAACTCAATGCCACGGAGCTGGATCTCGTGGAGTTTTCTCGAACCCTGGCGAACGAACTCGCGGGGGC
>CANLCA010000118.1 GCA_947487925.1 Verrucomicrobiales bacterium
ACCCTCACGTCATACCAGTGGAAGTCAGGAATCGCCGCCTGGCTAGGCTGGCTCTTCGACGGCCTGGACATGCACCTCTACACCATTGTCGCCGCTCCTTTCGTCGCGACGCTGGTTCATGCCGCGTCGCCCACGGACGCCATCGTGAGGGAAAAGAGCTCCTGGATTCAGGCTGCTTTCCTGATCGGTTGGGCTTTGGGGGGAGGCTTTTTCGGCCGACTCGGCGACAAGTTTGGCAGAAGCCGCGCCCTTTGCCTCACGATCTTGACATACGCCATCTTCACCGCGCTCTCAACTTTTGCCCAGACGTGGTGGCAGTTGCTCATCTTCCGATTCTTGGCGGCTCTGGGTATCGGTGGCGAATGGGCCGTGGGTTCATCCCTGCTTTCTGAAACCTGGCCAAAACATTGGAGGGCCTGGATAGCCGCCGTTCTTCAAACAGGCGTCAACATCGGCGTGCTGCTGGCTATCCTGACCACCTACCTGATGGCAGGCATGCCCGAACGGTATGTCTTCCTGGTGGGAATCCTGCCCGCGCTCTTGGTTTTCTGGATCCGCCGCAATGTTCCCGAGCCCGAAGAATGGGCTGCAGCCAAAGCGAAGGCAGCCGGCGATGAGCCGGGAATCATAGATCTTTTCAAAGGGACTGTGCGGCGGACGACCGTGCTCGTGATCGGGGTTTGCGCCACGTCACTCACCGCTTGGTGGGCCTTTATGTTCTGGCACCTTCAGCACCTGCGAAGCCTTCCGGATGTCAAAGCCTGGGCTCCAAAGGAGCTCAATCAACTGACGAGTAAAGCATTTTTCATCGTCATCGTCGCTTCGATCGTGGGCAACTTTGCCGCTGCAGCCGTGGCGCGCCGCATCGGTTATCGACGATCCATAGCCATCATGTGCCTCGGCTTTTTCCTGACGATGGCCACGACCTATTCTGTGGTGCGCGACTCCTCCACGTTGTTGCGCCTGATCCCGTGCGTCGGCTTTTTCTCGGGTGTATTCGGGCTGTTCACGATGTATCTTCCCCCCTTGTTCCCCACCCTGCTCCGCACCACCGGCGCTGGATTCTGCTATAATATCGGTCGAGTTTTCGCCGCCTTGGGGACCGTGGTGTTCGGATTACTTTCTCCCGTCGGCGACCTGCGAACCACCCTGTTGTATGTCAGCTTCCTTTTCATTCCGGCCATGCTCATAGCCCTCTTCCTGCCCGATTTGCGGGACGAACCGGCGCCTCAAATGCCCTGACTTGCCTAACGCATCAGCCTTAGCCTGGCCACTGTAAAGGCACCAGTCCTTTGTGGATCCTTGCCTCGCCCAACAACGGTTTTATCGAGGATTCGTCGGTCAGGGTGTCCTCTCACCAGCGAAGAAAGGGAACAGCCGTCGAAGTTCCATCTTGTCGGGTTGTCGTCCGTACTCGCACAACTCGAACGCTTCCGCGTGCTCTATCTTCCCGGCCGTCTCCTGCCCATAGTATTCGCCAAGTTTCACGCGAAACCGCGAGGCAAGATCGCGGTACCGCTTGTCGAATGCCGCGCGGACAACTCGCCGGCGCTCTTTCTGCTTCTCAGGGTCGGTTGGAACGTTTTCCAAAGAACCGTTCGCACCGCCTTCATAGAATTGCGACACCAACGCGTCGATTGCGTCGAGCCGCTTCTCGATCACCGTGTCTATTGATACAGCCACGTCTGGTTGAAAGGGATTCGGCTTCTGGAAGCGGTCTGGGGAATACATGAAAACAGGATTCTTTTTCAGCTCCGGTACATCGGGACAAAAAAATGGAACGGTCACCATGTAGGCTGCATCCTGCACGAGAATCGCGGTGTAGCGATGGTCTGGGTGGTAATCGTTCGGGCGATGGCTGATCACCAAATCCGCCTTCCATTCGCGGATGAGACGGGTGATTTTTCGGCGGTTTTCCAACGTCGGTTCAAGCTCGCCATCGTGGATATCGAGGACCTCGGCGGTGATGCCGAGCAGCGACGCCGTCCGCATGACCTCTGCAAGCCGCCGTTTGGCCAACGGTCCGCCCGCTTCGCGCCAGTGGCCAATGTCACCATTGGTCACCGAGACGAACTTAACCTTATGCCCCCTAGCGGCCCACATCGCCGCAGTGCCGCCAGCTTGGATCTCGCAATCATCCGGATGCGCTCCAAAACAGATGATGCGCAGCTTGTCATCCCCTGGCGGGGCTGCTTCGGCGGCTTGAACGGCATCGGTTAGGCTCGCGAGCATCAGGCCAAAACACAAACTGATCAGTCGTTTGGTGGTTGTCATTCGTAAACCATGACAGGTTAAAGAGCCTCCGACAACCGCCAGTTCGACCCGGGGTCTCTTCCATAGCACGGCACGAGAGATGCTCCCCACGTCGACTTCCTTCCCACGGCATATCCTACTGCAGGCGCAAACGATAGAATGTGGCGCGGCTCGCCGGAACCTCGATGGAACCATTGCTCAAGACGCCCGAGACCTGTGTCCACTCCGCGTCGGCGACGGCGTCCGCGGATTCCAAAACAACCCCCATGAGCTTGTCCGGCCAGGCTATCGTCACGGATCCTTTCGAGATGGCAATATCCAGTTTTGGAACCTCGCGCGACGTCGGCGGGATTGAGTAAAGACCGAAGTTATCGATGCCAAAATACCAACTGTCCGTTCCGGCATGCGCAAACCGGAATCGCACCTTCGGCTGATCATCGGCTTTTGGCAGTCGAAAGAGTTCGATCCGTTTCGATTCAACGGGGTTATCGTTGACTCGCACGCTGATAAACGCCGCCATGTTCTGGTGGATGGCTGCACCGATGAAATCACCATAGCTGACCCCCTTCTCCTCTCCAGTCATCGGGTCGGTGTAGTGCGCAGAATCACCATGCTCTCGTGTGAATGTTTTTACGGCGTCGAATTGTCCGGTGTCGGCTCTTATAACATCCGGACCGTCCAGCATGTAGACGATGGGAAGCCAGGTTTTGCCCTCGTCGATCGAATACTCCACCGCACCCATGCTATCCTGATTCTGTTCCCAGAGACTGTGATAGGAGACGTAAACATCCCTTTTCCCGGACAAGTCATAGTCCGGCGTGAAAGCGTAAAGCACCTGGCTTCTTCCGTTGCGATAACCCGAATTTCCAAACAAGACTCGGCCCTTCGCCAGCGGCTCGTTGAAGCTCCTTCCATTCACAACGTTCCACGGATTCGACGAAAGCACCCGGTGATAGTCTTCCTTCCAGGCCTGTGCACTGCCTGGATCGCTGTAGGTCACAAAGGAGCCGGTGAAACGATCAGCGTCGACCACGGTCCACGTGGCATAGCTGGCGGAATCGAGGTTCCCCAAGTCGAACTCGGGCATCTGAATCTCCGAAAAACTGATCTCAGCCCATCCCGCTGGCAGAGCCCCTTCAGGGGTGCTGTCAAAGTTCTCGAAGTAAAGAGGCTCAGGCAGCCGGATGTCCCGGTAGTAAGCCGCACTCAAAGCACTCCGGTTTGTGAACGTGTTGGCAGGCGTTGCGTTGTCACTATAGGTCAGCTCGTACAAGTGCTTGGTTCGTGGGGCAAACAACGCCTCGTTCGTGTAGGTGACAATGATCAAATCGCTTTGTTGGGTGACGAACGACATGACTTTCGAACCGTCGACCCTTAACCCCACAGTGCCCTCTACAACCTGGGTCGTGCCGTTGGTGATTCGGGCCGTGAATTCAACAACGGGCGGGAGATCCTTTGCGCCGTCGGACGGTTGCACGCTCAAGAGACGCGGCGCTGAGGTGAAGTCAGAGCTCTGCCCTGGGTCGGAAACGTCACAAAGGCCCTGGAATACGACCAGCAAACACAGGGAGTTCCACGCGATCGCGAGTCGCGAACGCCGAGGCACCAGTCGCTGTGAGCGGGGTTTGATTGGGGGCTGAGTTCTCAAAAACAGGCCGACCTAACAACGATTTGTGCCCGTAAGTCAACTCCGCAACGACACTCCGCAACGACACTCGAGTCGTGGGATCGGTCGGTTTGGGGGTTGAATCGAACGGATGACCGCGGTAGCCTGGACGTATGCTTCATTCAAAACTTCCTCGGTTCTGCGTCCTGCTCATGCTCGGCTCGGGGCTGTGTTCACAAAACAATTCAGAGGCCGCGCAACCTGCCAGCACTGGGCCCTTGAAAGCTCTCCTCATCACGGGTGGTTGCCGTCACAATTACAAATTCCAAGCCCAGGCATTGACCGAGGGAGTCAACAAATGGATGTCCGAGGAACCCGAAATCAAGGCCCAATTAAAAGTCCTTCGAGGCGGCGCAGATTCCTCCCCAGACGCCGTTAACAACGCGCCTGTGAAATGGACTATCGTCAACGAAGGGGGAACCGGAACCAAAGGACAGATTGGACTTTATTCTTCCCCCGATTGGGCGAAGCCCTACAACGTCATCATCCACAACGAATGTTTCGCAGACACGGATGACGGGGAATACATACGCAAAATCACGGCTGCTCACAAGGCGGGCAAGCCTGCCATGGTGATCCATTGCGCCATGCATAGCTATCGCGCCTGGAAATCCGACGACTGGCGCGAGTTCCTCGGAGTCACGAGTCGTCACCATGAGCACCAGAGCCGTTACCCTGTGCGAATCATCGCTCCAGAACATTCGATCATGAAGGGGTTTTCATCGAGCTGGACAACCCCAATGGACGAGCTTTACGTGATCGAAAAACTGTGGCCGACGGCGAAAGTCCTGGCGGTATCCAAAAGCGAAAAAACCGGCCAAGAGCAACCCGTGGTCTGGGCCAACAATTACCATGGTACACGAGTCTTCGGCACCACCTACGGCCACTCAGATGACACCTTCAGCGATCCAATTTTCATTGACCTGCTCGCCCGGGGCTTTTTCTGGGCTGCGGGAACCATTAAATAGCCCTACAAATTCATTGCCTTTGAAACCGATTTCGCAAGACTGCCGCGCATGAGCAAATCGGAATCCAAGAAATTCGCGGCGTATCCAAGACTCAACCCGCTGGGCATCGGCAAAGAGACGTCCGTCGCCGACCTGATCGACGAAACCTTCCTCGCTTACAACGGAGGGCGGATCCGCGAGGCCGCGAAGTTATTTACAGAAAAGATGCTGCCGAAAGAGGGTTACATCGGCATGAGCCTGACGGGTGCCCTCACACCCGCCGGACTGGGCAAGTCCTGCCTGATCCCACTCATCAAAGCCGGTTTTGTGGATTGGATCGTCTCCACGGGGGCCAACCTCTATCACGATCTGCACTATGGCCTCGATATGAAGCTGTACGCCGGTTCCCCATTCCTGGATGACGTGGCACTGCACAAAGAAGGCGTGATCCGGATCTATGATGTGATCTTCGACTACAACGTCCTCTTGGACACCGACGCGTTCGTGCGGCAAGTGATTCAAGGACCGGAGTTCCAACGGATCATGGGGAGCGACGAATTCCACTACTTGCTGGGGAAATATGTCTCCGAACGCACTCGAAAACTGGGACTGGTCGATAGCTCGGTGCTAGCCGCCGCTTACGAGTGCGGCGTCCCCGTTTTCACCAGCAGCC
This sequence comes from Verrucomicrobiales bacterium, assembly GCA_947487925.1. GTDB lineage: Bacteria > Verrucomicrobiota > Verrucomicrobiia > Limisphaerales > F1-80-MAGS106 > F1-80-MAGS106. The sequence goes on from CANLCA010000118.1 coordinate 5,540, forward strand.
CTGGCGACAGCTCCATCGGAATGAACGTCGCCGCCATGGCGCTGCGCGGCTCTCCCCTATTGATCGACGTGAACCGCGATGTCAACCAAACCGCGGCGATCGTGCTCGAGGCCAAGTCGTCCGGGCACAAATCGTCGGTGTTCATCCTCGGCGGCGGTTCGCCCAAAAACTTCATGCTCCAAACCGAACCGCAGATCCAGGAAGTCATGGGTATCGCGGAAAAGGGTCACGATTATTTCCTCCAATGCACCGATGCGCGGCCTGACACAGGAGGGCTCAGCGGAGCCACTCCGGCCGAAGCTGTTAGCTGGGGCAAAGTGGACCCGGACACCCTTCCAGATTGCGTTGTGGCCTACGTGGATTCAACCATTTCCCTGCCGTTGCTAACCGCCTATTCGCTTGCCCGATTCAAGCCGCGCAAGCTGAAGCGCTTGTTCGACAGACGTGATGAATTGCTCGACAAAGTGAAGTCGAGATATTTGAAAATGGGGACCGTCTCGAAGATCAGAACGAGCCGGAAAATCGCGAAAAGATCCAGTGGCGTGGGAATCAGAAAAAGCGGCGTTTGAAACCGCGGAACACGCGAATCGACGCGAATGGGATCTCCAGTTCTGTTCCCCATTCGGAGTGGGTTCCTTGAATGAGCGTCCATTCGCGTGATTCGCGGGCAGATTCCTGAAAAGTTAGCCCTTTCGGTTTCATTTCGACCCTGTTCCGACTTCAGATTTTTCCACTCCCTATCCGTGTTCTCCGTGTCTCCGTGGCAAAAGAATCCGAGCCCTTCCGTGGTCCCACGACTCTATCCGGGTTAATCCATAAAACGGCAGTTGCCCGTGACGAATCTTCGCAAGGTCTTGGCGATAAAGTCATTCCGAGTCACTCCCCAGATCCATAAAGGAGTTGCCTCGTTCCTCGTCATGCGTTTCTCATCCAAGCCTTTGCAAATCTTCACGACGTTCAACTACCGTGTTCAGGTTAATTCGCGCTTTTCAATGCTGTATTTTATGATAGAACAAAAGTGTGTTGTTACGAGATACACTGCGGTACATCCTGCGCGACCAAGCCCCATCGCCGCCTCCCTTACATCCCGTGCCTCGCGCCTTGGGGCCGCAGATCCCCCTGGACTCGAGCCAGGCCATCGTCCTGACCGGCGTCAGACGCTGCGGCAAGAGCACGCTGCAGGAGCAATTGCGCGAACGCACGCCGGGCGGCGGGTTCTACTGCAGCTTCGAGGATCCGCGACTATTCGATTTGGGCGTGGGCGACTTCGGTGCATTCCTGGAACTTATCGAGGAACTGGCCCCGGGTGGCAAACCGGTCTTCTTCGACGAAGTTCAGGAACTGGCCGAATGGCAGCGACTCGTGCGCCTGCTGCTGGATCGTGGTCGGCCCGTGTGCCTCACCGGCTCGAACGCCTCATTGCTCGGGCGCGAGCTGGGTGCCAAGCTCACCGGCCGCCATCACTCTTTCGAGATATTTCCCTTCAGCTACTCGGAATACATGAACTCCACCGGGCAGAGGCCTGGCGCGGCATCTCTGCGCGCGTACCTGGATGATGGCGGCTTTCCCGGTTTCCTGCGCGAGCGCCGTCTAGAGATGCTGCGCGATCTGTTCCGCGACATCATCCAGCGGGACATCGCTCACCGCCACGGGCTGCGCGAAACGCGGCATCTGATGAACCTGGGCCTACATCTGCTGGCCAACACCGGCCAACCCGTCTCCCTACAACGTCTCACCAAAGCCCTCGCCATACCCGCAGTGAGCCAAACCTCACGCTTTGTCGAGTATCTGGAAGACGCTTATTTAGTGCTCTCTTTGCCGCGTTTCAGTCCTTCCTTCAAGCAGCGGGTCATCAGCCCGCGCAAGTACTACGCCATCGACAACGGCCTGCGCCGCGCCAATTCACCGCAGGCCCAGCCGGACCTCGGCCACCGGTTGGAAAACGCCGTCTTCCTGGCGCTGCGTCGCGCCGGCAAACCCTGCCACTACGCGGCTGAAACCGATCGCTGGGAATGTGACTTCCTCACCGAGACTCAGGCGATCCAGGTATGCACTGAACTGACATCAGCCAACTTGCCGCGCGAGCTGGCTGGCCTGGCCGGAACCGCCGCCTTCCCGGGCCCGCGCCAAAGTCTGATCCTCACCCTTGATCAACGGGACACGTTGACCGACGGCGGCCGGCGCGTGGAAGTGCGCCCGGCGTGGGAAT
>CANLCA010000119.1 GCA_947487925.1 Verrucomicrobiales bacterium
AAGAAGTGCAGGAAAACCTCGGGATCCCTGCGTTCAAACGCGACGCCGCACGTCTCGAAAAACTCGGCGCTTACTGGAAAACCAATGACGCCTCCTACGCGGCAATCTTGGAAATCCACCGGAAATCCATCGGTGACCAAACCTCCCACCAGGCCTCGATCCCGCGTGTCATGGTCATGGAGGATCAAAGCACACCCCGCCAAACTTTTGTGTTGTCAAAGGGCCTCTATGACAAGCCCACCGAAAACGTGGAGCCAGGGGTTCCCTCGAGTTTGGCTGAGGACCACGGCCGTGTGCCCACCAACAGGCTTGGGCTAGCCCAATGGATCGTTTCACCCAAGAACCCCCTCACTTCCCGCGTCATCGTGAACCGGTTCTGGCAGCAGTTCTTCGGTGTCGGACTGGTCAGCACATCCGAGAACTTCGGGCTACAGGCCGACAATCCGTCGAATCCGGAATTGCTCGACTGGCTTGCCACCGAGTTTTCCAGCACCGGCTGGGACGTGAAAAAGCTCTGCAGGCTCATCACCACAAGCGCCACTTATAGGCAGCAATCCAAGGCGCCGCGGGACCTTTGGGAACGCGACCCGAAAAACATGCTCTTGGGCAGAGGCCCCCGCTTTCGCATGCCCTCCTGGATGCTGAGAGATCAGGCCCTGAGCTCGAGCGGGCTGTTGATCGAATCCTCCGATGGCCGCCCCGTCAAACCCTACCAGCCTACGGGGGTGTGGGAAGAGGCCACCTTTGGTAACAAGCGCTACAAACAGGATGAAGGCTCCGGACTTTATCGGCGCAGTGTCTACACTTTTTGGAGGCGAATCGTGGCTCCGACGCTATTCTTTGACAATCCTTCGCGCCAGATCTGCACGGTCAAGCAGCCCCGCACAAACACGCCATTGCAGGCGCTGGCAACTCTCAACGACACCACCTTCGTCGAAGCCGCAGTTTCCCTGGCTTCGACGGCGCTTCCCGGCCCCAGCCTCACGCGGGATGGCTCTGTCAAGCTCGTGTTCTTCCGTATCCTCGGGCGCCTCCCGAACGACGCCGAATTGAGAAGACTCCGCGAGGCATTTGAGCGTTACGTGAAGGAATTCGAGTCCGTGCCTGAACGGGCCGTCGAGTTGTTGAAAGTAGGCGAAACAAGAGTTCCAGACTCGGCATCCAGATCTGAACTTGCTGCCTTGACGGTCGTCTGCAGCACCTTGCTCAATTTGGATGAGACACTCACAAAACCGTAACGGATGAATCCTTTTTTCGAAAACAGGCTGCACCTCACGAGACGTGAATTCTTTGGTCGAGGGGCTATGGGGATTGGGACCGCAGCGCTGGCGTCCCTGCTATCCAAAGAAGGAGCCTCCTCACTCTCGGCGGGCACGATCGCTAGCGGATCTGGAGTCCGAGGACTTCCGGAGCTGCCGCACTTCGCTCAAAAAGCCAAGAGAGTGATCTACCTCTTCCAGAATGGAGCCCCCACTCATGTCGATTTGTTTGACTTCAAAAGCCGGCTGCAAACACTGCACGGCAAACCGATCCCGGAGGGCTACATTGGAGGACGCCGTTTCAGCACCATGACGGGCAAGGCTGACGGCAAAGTGATCCTGGCGCCCGTGGAGCCCTTCAGGCAGCACGGCCAATCCGGGGCTTGGGTCAGTTCTTTTCTGCCCCATATTGCGAGCATCGCGGACGAATTGTGTTTCGTGAAAAGCATGCACACAGACGCGGTCAACCATGCGCCGGGAATCTCTCTCATCCTCAGTGGCGCCCAAATTCCAGGGCGGCCCACGCTGGGAGCCTGGCTTGCGTATGGCTTGGGCTGCGATACTGAAGACCTCCCTTCCTTCGTCGTGATGACCTCAGTGAGCAAAGGGACGACCTGCGGACAGATATTCTATGACTTTTACTGGGGCCCTGGGTTTTTGCCCTCCCGATTTCAGGGGGTCAAGTTCAGAGGGAGCACGGATCCAGTGCTTTACCTGAATAATCCGGCCGGTTTGACCAGGCCCATGCGCAGGGAGATGCTCGACGACATCGCCGCGCTCAACGATTTGAAACTAGGGGAATTTGGCGACCCCGAAATAGCCGCCCGCATTGCACAATACGAGATGGCGTTCCGCATGCAAGCAAGCGTTCCCGAGCTCACAGACGTTTCGCAGGAAAAGCAGGACGTGCTGAGTCTCTACGGCCCTTCGGTTCGGGAGCCGGGAACTTATGCCTACAACTGTCTCATGGCCCGCCGGTTGATCGAACGAGGCGTACGATGCGTCCAGGTGATGCATGCGGGTTGGGATCAACACAATAGCATCACCACGGAGCTCTACACCCAATGCAGAGACACGGACCAACCCTCGGCTGGGCTGATCCTGGATCTCAAACAGCGGGGACTGCTCGATGATACCCTGGTTATTTGGGGAGGGGAGTTTGGCCGCACCCCATTCATTCAAGGCAACCTGGACGATCGCAAACGATGGGGCCGTGATCATCACCCCTACGCCTTTACCGTCTGGATGGCTGGTGGAGGGATTAAGAAGGGCTTCAGCTATGGGGAGACGGACGATCTTGCGATGAACGTTGTTAAAAATCCCGTGCACATCCACGACTTGCAAGCCACCATTCTAAAGCAGCTTGGCATCAACCACGAAAGGCTCACCTACAAATTTCAAGGCCGCAACTTCCGCCTCACGGATGTTCACGGAGAAGTGGTGTCGGAAATCCTGGCCTGAGGTTTTCCTCCGAAACCAAAACGGGCAAGGAAATCGATCGCGGGCGCTTCGATATTCACGTGACGTTTCGTGAAAGGGTCCCGATAAGAAAGTCCCACGGATCGCAACCCCAACTCCGGCAGCACGTTCTTTCTGCCATCCTTTCGCGTAGGGAGAATGCCGGGAGACCCTGGGCGGCGGTGATCGGCCGACCGTGAATCGGAAGCACGACCTGGTCCCGCCGGGAGATCAACTCCGTACAAAACATCCCCAACAATGGGAAATCCGACCTCCGCGAGGTGTACCCGAATCTGGTGTGTTCTTCCCGTCAGAGGGCGAGCTTCGACGAGGCTGCGAACTTTCGAGTTCTCCAGGACTTTAAAATCAGTGATCGCCGAGCGGCCCGCTTCCGGGTCCACCAGCACCCGTGTGCGGGGTCCAGTTGTGCTTCCAAGGGCTAATTCACAACGCCATTCCGTCTGATTCGGCCGCCCCTCCACCACCGCCAGATAACGCTTCTCAACCTGGCGTTGCTCAAACAAATCGCTGAAGGTTTGCAAAGCACCCTGGCTCTTGGCGAGTAGGACCAGCCCCGTGGTGTCAGCATCCAGTCGATGCACATATCTCAAATACTTCAGGTTCCTCTGCCTCACCCAATGCGGGTTCTCACGAAGCGAAGATTCCAACGCCAATTGGAGATTCTTGTCAGTGCGCGACCATCCCAATGGCACAAACATCCATCCGAACGGTTTGTCGATGGCCATCACGGACCGGTCTTCGTAAAGCACGCGCAAGCGTGTGCCATCTCCTAAAAGGATCTCGTCCGCCTCGCACCTGTATTTCATGGTGTCACAATTTGAAAAAACGCGGTTCCCTCAGGCGCGATTGGAAAATCCCGCACCTGAAGCATGCCCCCCGGCTCGCTTGCGCTCAGTTCGGCAACGACGGACCAGCCGCCTTCACCCAACCTTTCGGCTCGTAGAACACGATAGCTGCGCCCGGGCACCGCATTAAATTGAATCATTAGATGGTTATTCGACAGGGTTGCTGAAGTGATCTCGAAACGGCCGGAGGGAATTAGCGGATGGGTGCCAGTAACAAATTCTTCGAGGTTCGTGAATCCGTCACCGTCGGCATCAAAGAAAGCATCCGAAGCATCCAGAGGATTAAACCCGTAGAGCCTTTCGAATCGGTCCAACATGCCGTCGCCGTCGGTGTCTCCATCAAAACCCGGATCTTCGGCTCGCCAGTCTACGGGCGACTCCGCGGGCGCTGCGAGATCCAGACGGCCGAGCAGCATGCCCTGGCCATCAGCCATCTCGGGCCATGGGTAGGTGCTCTCATAACGAACGCGGTCGACGGGCAAATAGGGCACATAAACGGAGCCGGAATCTCCTTCGATGGGCACCCCGGGTCGCTGGATTTCGATCCTTTCACCTTCGTTTGCCAGCACCCCGTCAAAAGGTCCGAACACAAGGGCTCCCGGACTCAATCGATTCTTTGCCCTGAATTCATCCGGGTCGGACGCGACAAGGAGCAAACGTTGCTGTGGGGCCAGCTGAACATTACTGGGGAAAACAAACCGGATCCCGTTCGACACTCGCCATCGGTTCGTAGGAAATGAAAGATCAAAGAGATCGAGCGCCGCATCCGAAATGTTGGCCAGCTCCATAAACTCATGCCCGCCAGTTGGAGGATGGTACATCACTCGAGCCACGACCAAAGGCCCGAATACAGGAGGCAGGTTTGGGGCCCCAAACCCTTTGCGAAAGTCATCCACCCTCCCCCCCGGATCCGACTCAAGCACATCACTTCCAAAACTGGGAGCCCTCAACGCAGGCCTCCATGAACCAGTGCCATCGGGATGGCGTCCAGAAGACACGCCCCGGGCGCTGGCATCGAATTCCACGTGATCCACAAACCGCGTGACTTGCCCGCCAGAGTCAGCCGCGACCATCCAGAGATCCCCTGCCCTGTTGGCGTCCAATGTCAAAAAGGCAGGTGCGTTCGGCTCGGCAAACTGAAATTCATAAAGAACCGAAAAACCTCCGGCGGGAACCACGACTCCTGTTGGTATCTGGAACTTCTTCAACTGCGCGGAGCTTTCGCTGAGGAACCAGCCACTCACATCCACCGCCGTCGCTGAGTTGTTAAACAGTTCTATGGCCTTCTCGAGAGGCCGATTGGCGTGGGACAAGAGTTCGTTGATGACAACGCCCGCGGTCGGCTCAATCCCAGCACGCCCAGGGCTCCCCAAGTAGTCGATGCTGGATCGCCAAGCTCTGGAATCCGATGGGCCAACGTTAACATCAAGCAGTTCCATCGAGCTGCCAGAGCCGGAAGCCCGGCCCGGCCAGGACCCGTTCGTGCCGTAAGAAAAATCTAGAATCACCCGAGCCTTTGCATCGACCAACGTTAAGCGTTCACCGGCGTTGTCCAGTTTTCCCGTGAACGTGCCAGAGGCGAGGCTTCGCCCTTCGACTCCGTATCGTGACGCAAAAGCTTGCCGATCTTTGGCGACCACCACTCGTTCGCCTCCCGCGAGAATAATCGGGCCGAAAGTATAGGATATCCCGTTGGTGAATCGGGCGCCCGAGAGATCGGCGGAGGCGGAGCCGATGTTCATCATTTCGACAAATTCGTAGAGGTCTCCACCGGGGGGGGCATACATGAGCTCCGTCAATTTAATCGTTCCAGCGAGTTCGGAAGCGGCTGACGGGTCGACCAGCAAGGCCTTGTAAAAAGATGAAACTACTCGTTTGTTGTCGGAGCTCGCAACGAACAAACCCACCCTCTCTCCGCGAACCACGGAAGGAAGCACCACCGTGGCGAGGCGCCCCCAACTGCCAGTCGAAGTGGTCTCCAAAAAAAGGTTAGACCCCTCTTTTACCACCCTCAGTCCGACCTTGTTGGACTGGGGGGTTTGAGTGGCCATTTTACCCGTCGCCGAAATCCCGTCCAGACGCCGAGCCACAACCTCCCTCAGCCCATTCAGCGCAACGGTGTAGCGGACCCGTTTACCGGATTCCAATAGATCGACTGCCAATCCAGTCTCGAAGTCACCGTCGGCCCCGTTGGCAATCGCGACCTCCGTGATGAAAGCCCAATCCCCTTCCGTGGGTAGTTCGCGCCAGATGGCTGGGAACGCAGCGGAGCCCAGACCCACCGGGCGCGCGGCATCCGCTCCGATAGCCAGACTCAGGACGTTGGGAGGGCTTGAAAGAGAAACCGAAGTGTCTCCGGCATGGCTATCTCGATAGTCCACGCCTTGGAATGTCCAATAATCCTCCAACTTACGTTGGTCGAATCGGCTGAGACCACGCATCCCATAGACAGCCACCGAGTTGGTAAAACGACCCGCTTTTCCATGAGAGTCGATGCACTCCAAAGCCACTTGATACAAACCTGGATGGGTCGCCTTGATAACGCATCGGCCAGGTATACTCGTGTCCAGAAGCACCCCTTTTGAGGGCGTGACCTGCCATCGGAAAGTCAGAGCGTCACCTTCCGGATCAATCGACGCAGTCCCATCCACCTCGAAATCATCCCGGACCGAAACTCGCCAATCAGAGTCCTCTGGTGAGAACCTGACCCTGGGAGAAGAATTACCTTCCTTGACGAAAAGCTCGCCCGCTTGGCTCAACAGTCTTCCAAATGAATCAAGCCCCACGACTGTCAACTGGTTGGTCCCTTCTGGGAGCGCGATGCCGCTCAAGCGCCATTCGACGTCGGAGGTCCATTGCAAAACCGCCTCAGGATGGCCTTTGACAGTCAAATCGGACAACCCATAAGGCGCCGTGCCACGAAGATCTACCACATCCCCTCGGACCGCAACACCTGGCTCTGTGAGAGGAAAGACCTCGAAGGGCCGCGAGTAATTCGTCCCCAGCGCCTGCAACGCACGCGGATAGCGCTGGTCGAACCAGCTCTTGTAAAACTCCGCGTTCGCAGTGTAGGCCGTGCTGGCCTCCTCCTCTGCCTGGATCCAGGCCGTAAATCGTGGCGAGTTCCCACTGAACCGCTCCATCACCTCGACGAGATACCCATTGAACCGTCTCACATTATACGGCTGCTTAGCCCACGAATTGTAGCCAGAGACCCCCGCTTGGAAGGGCCGTGTGTAATCCCCGAATGATTGATCGCTGTCCCAGTGCAGGAACTGAAACCGTCCATCCACAGGTTTTCGATAAAACCAAGCGTTTTTCCCGCTGTTCATCGAGAAGAAATCCCAATCCGCCACGAAGCCGCGCACCGCGGCAATCTTGAGAATAGCGGATGCATCCACCAACTGCTCGATCTGATCCTGGGTATAGCCTCCTGAGATCACTTTGAAAAAATGGATCAAAGCCCCGTAATCGTCCTCCTGTTCCTTGGTTCGCCTCATGTATTCCGTTCGATACCTCCCAGCGTTGTCGGTAAACTTATAAAGCCAGTCCGCGTTCCGGAAGTCCTGCCGGCCGTTGTCGGTGAACCACCATTCTTGATCTACCCGATACAAATCCCCTTCGGCCCCGTTCTCAAAATTCCTGTCCAGATACTCATTATCGATCGGGTCTGTCTCCTCTTTCATGACGAACGGACCCGCGTTGATAGCCAGGTTGACAAACTCCTGTTCGTTGATCGGCTGACCGATCCAATACAAAAGCTGCCTCGTTACTCGATTGTGGGAAATGTGTCCCTGCGCGTCGTTGTCAAAGATCAATTTCGAGCGATTCCTGAAGCGTCGATCATCTGGAAGCTTCCATTTACCCCGGCTCAAATCGTTGGTCCTAGTCCAAGGGCTCCCCGTGTTGCGCGCCGAAACCCCGTAGTAAATGTCCTTTTCCTCCGACACAAAAGTCGCGTTGAAGTAATGATTTTGGAGCCTCGGAAACTTGTATTTGTAACGCGCTGTGCCGCCCTCCGCAATCGCTCCCAAGTCGTACGCTGAAACCACCAGCCGCTCTGTTCTCAAATCCCCGGGCACTGTCTGATCGTCCAC
>CANLCA010000120.1 GCA_947487925.1 Verrucomicrobiales bacterium
GTGTGCGCGGAGAGATCCTGACCAATGGCGGCATGACACTGAAGGCACGCCTGGTTGCCGCTCATTCCCTGAGCCAGTTGATCATCCGGCTTACTGGCATGCATCGAATGGCACGAGAGGCAGCTCATGCCACCACGCACATGGCAAGCGGACTCAATGAGGCCGCTGTATTCGCGGCCTGTGACGCGGATCATGCCATCTGACCAAAAGATATTCCCCATGAACTCTTCGTTGGTTGTGATTTGCTCTGGAATGCGCGAATCTTTGTGGCGTTTGGGATGCCTCAAGAGCGGAGTCGTCGCCTCCAGCTCCGCACCAGGCCTAAAGGTGAAGCCGGTGTGCAAATAATTGTCAATTTCCGGAATAAACTTCATCGAGTGACATTGGCCACACACTTCCGTCGAAGCGCGGGGATCAAGGCGGCTGGGGTTGATGATGGAGGGGGTTGGCGTGGATCGGCCGTGTTGCGCGTACCGTTGGACCGGGTTCCGATTGGCTTCCGAATGCTTCTCGCCGGGCCCATGGCAGGCCTCGCATGAAATCCCCAGGTCAGCCGCCTTGGATTCGATAAGTCCTGTCTTCGGATCACGGTTGGGGATTCCGCCGGTGGTATGGCATTGGATGCAGTTGACGTTCCATATTTGATGGGGCGAATCCGCCATGGGATCGCGGATGAATGTGTCCTTGCGGGGAACCCAGCGCTGGTCTTCAACAAGCCAGGCCATCGGAAACCCGAACTGGAGATTCCCGTGCTTGCTGGCCACCCAATAAGCTTGAAACCGATGGGAACCAGTCGCCAGCTCAATTTGCTTCCAAACACGAGGCGCCCGAGCCGGATCGTCGACGGTGTAGCCCGTCCACCCTGCTTTGGCTCGGGCCTGGTCATGAGTCCAATCTGGATCCACCATCTCAGCCCAGAATTCGCTACCCCGACGCTGCAGGTGGATTCGGTGGCCGTCCACCTCGAAATCACGGTCATTGAAATCCCCGAGCACGCTTTGGGGCGTTGCATACTGGGTCATCCGCCGATGAAATGAATCATGCCAGCTCTTATATTGGCCGGGGTGGCAGGCGGCGCATTGATCGCTGGAAACATATCCTGGATTGCCCCCGGTCTTGGGGATCTTGGACTGCCGTGCGACGACACGCGCCTCTTGTGATTGAGAGGTCGCGTCGCGATTCCAGGCCGCGAAGGCGCACAGGGCAAAACCGCAAAAAATGACCCCACGAATCCACGGATCAGGACGAACCCCTCGAAGGAGAACCCAGGCGGAAAAGAGTGCAGCCGCGGCGAAGAGCATCCACTCCAGACTTGTGCTCATTCCATCGAGCCTCCGGTGCGCCCTGGCTGCGGACCCGGAGCCCGATCATTACTCCCCGCCAACGCTGTCATAGTTACGGAGATCAGAAGCAGGATGGCCCCTGCGGGGACTAGCAGAATTGGAAAGCCTGGATCACCCCCGCGGATGTTTATTCCGCCGAGGAAAAAACCCGAAGGCAAAAGGATACTGGCGCCCATGAGGCATCCCGACGCGAGGCGGCGGCGGCCAGAATCCCACCTCGTAAAGAAATTGGTTGAGAAACCGAACCCAAGATTGATCAGCGCCAGCAACGTCCCGTGGGCATGCGCCAACGTCCACATCAACCTCCGAGTGGATTGGGAAGGATTCAGATAGGCACCGACTTTGAAGCCATGCAAGGCTTCGAGGACGATCCCAAGGGTCAGGAACACGAGCAACGTCCACCAACCGAAACGCAGGTGACGTCGAACAATGGAAACGGCGCCCGGGTCGTCCATGGGACTAGAGGGTTTCGCGGCTCCCGTCTCGATCTTCAGCTTCGGGCTCTTCATTGGCAGGGGGTGGATAGCATTCCTACAATCTCGCAAATGCATTGAGCGGTTTTCAAGTCTCGATATAGTCTGCGTTTTTAAGCATGTGGCTGTCAAAGTGTGTGCTCCGGATGATCTCCGGATTAGGTCTTCTCCTCGGCGCGAACGCGGCGGAGCTAAAGTCGACTCCCCCCGTGTGGCGGGAGGAACCCGGGCATCGTTGGACTCCAGCCGCATCCAGTGGAACCAACACGGCTGGGTTCACACGCATCGACCCGAAACTTTCCGGCGTTCTTTTCAGCAACCGACTCATGAACGCCACGATTTCCACAAATCGCCTGCTCGAAATCGGGTCCGGCGTGGCCTTGGGGGACGTCGATGGCGATGGGTGGGTGGACATTTACTTTTGCCGGACCGAGGGCGACAACGTTCTCTACCGAAATCGCGGAGGCTGGCGCTTCGAAGACATCACATCAACGGCTGGAGTCGCCTGTCCGAGGCAATACTCAACGGGCGCCGCCCTGGCGGATGTGGATGGCGACGGGGATCTCGATTTGCTAGTGAACAGCCTGGGAGGCGGGACCCGATGCTTCTTGAACGACGGGAACGGCCGCTTTGCGGAGCGTCCCGACGGCCGGCTTGTGCGGCAATTCGGGGCCACATCCATGACACTGGGAGACGTGGAAGGAGACGGGGATCTGGACCTCTACGTCACCAATTACAGGACTGACACCTTCCACGATCATCCTCCGGGCCTCCAAGTGAGAACCCGCCAGACACCGGAAGGACAAATAGTTGTGGAACCAGCGAACCGATTTACCTGGGTGACAATGCCCAGCGGCGAGATCAGCGTTGTCGAACGAGGAGAGCCCGATGTTCTCTACATCAATACCGGCGCCGGAAATTTCTCCCCTGTGCGATGGGACATTGGCGTGTTCAAGGATGAATCCGGCAAGTCGTTGTCTGGACCGCAACAGGATTGGGGACTGGCGGTCATGTTTCGAGATCTGAACGGGGACCGGCACCCGGACCTCTATGTTTGCAACGATTTTATCTATATGCCGGATCGCATCTGGTTCAACCGGGACGGGCTCCGGTTTCAGGCGGCGCACCGCACGGCATTTCGGCCTCTGAGCCTAGCCTCGATGTCGGTGGATGTGGCCGACATTAATCGTGATGGATTCGACGATCTGTTTGTTGCGGAGATGTTGAATCCCAACCGTGAACAGCGGGCTCGGCAGCAGCCCGAGATCTCCGGGGCCGCGGTGCTGGGGCCGATGGAAGCGGCCGACTTGCGCCCCGAGGTCACCCGCAACACCTTGCATCTAGCTCGAGGTGACGGCACCTACGCGGAAATCGCCCAGCTAGCCAACGTAGCGGCGACTGACTGGACATGGGGCTCGGCGTTCCTGGATGTCGATCTCGATGGATGGGAGGATCTCTTGATTTCCGCCGGCACCGTTTATGACATGCAGGACGCGGATGCCCTGGGAACTATTGGCCGACGGAACGGGTGGAGGAACCAGGCCGAGATTCTTCGCAGCCTGGCCATTCTCCCAGACCGAAAGGCTCCCAGTCTGGCACTGCGAAACCGACGCGATCTGACATTCCGCGATGCGAGCTCGGAATGGCGGTTTGGCGGAACTGGCTTGGCCCATGGGATGGCCTTCGGAGACCTCGATAATGACGGGGACATGGACGTCGTAATGAACTGTCTGCTTGAACCCGCCCGGCTCTTTCGCAATGACACAACAGCCCCGCGCATCGCGATCCGGCTGCATGGCACTAACGCGAACACACGCGGGATCGGCGCCAGGATTACTGTCACAGGAGGGCCGGTGACACAGTCGCAAGAGATGATTGGCGCCGGTCGCTATCTTTCGAGCGACGATCCCATGCGCGTCTTCGCTGCCGGTCAGGCAGCCTCTCTCACAATCGAGGTGGCTTGGAGAACCGGAGGACGAAGCCTCATCACGAATGCGATCCCGGGTCGCATTTACGACATCTCACAAAGCTCGGCACGGGATTCCAAGCCACCAGACAATCCCAAGCCGCCGCCATGGTTCGCGGATGTCAGCGCCACGCTGAATCATCGGCATGCGGACACCCCATTTGACGATTTCCTCCGCCAGCCACTTCTCCCAAGGAAATTGAGCACCTTGGGCCCGGGAGTTTGTTGGGCGGATCTGGACGGCGACGGAGACGAAGACTTGCTGGTGGGCGGAGGTCGCGAGGGTCAGGCCCAGGCATTCCGCAACGAGGGGGGCGGCCAATGGGGACGATGGGCGGAGTCGCCGTTCCCGAGCACGAACCCTCGCGATCAAACGACGCTGCTTGCGATCCCAACCTCCCCGCGCGCGGTTCGCGTTGTCGCAGGAGAATCCAATTGGGAAGACGCGGATGCCTCGACGCCGACATTCCGGATCTATTCTTTCGACGGATCCTCAAAGCAAGGCAGCGCCTCGGGTCCGACCTCCGACACCTCCAGCACTGGCCCACTGGCCATGGCGGATACGGATGGCGACGGCTCTTTGGATTTATTCGTGGGGGGGCTGGCCGTTGCAGGCCGCTATCCCGAACCCGCCTCGTCCCGCCTGCTGCGGAGCACGGGCGGCACGTTCACGCTGGCCCAAACCTTCCCGGCCCTCAGCAGGGTTCGCGGCGCCGTGTTCGCGGATGTGGATGCGGACGGCGATCCAGACCTCCTGCTCGCCTGCGAGTGGGATTCCATCCGGCTCTTTCAAAATGACAAGGGCCGGTTCAACGAGGTGAGCGCCAACTGGGGCCTGCTTGGAATCACGGGCTGGTGGAACGGAATCCAAACGGGCGACTTCGATGAGGACGGAAGGATCGATTTCGTGGCCTCCAACTGGGGCGCCAACTGGCGCAACGACACACCTAATGGGCCGGAAACACCCGTCCGTTTGTATTGGGGCGACTGGACCCATAACGGAGAAGTACAATTACTCATGGCCTCTCAAGACAGTGGTCGACGTCCCCCCAACGGAGGCGATTTGTGGTTCCCGTGGCGAAGACGGAGCGCGGTGGTGGCCGCCATCCCGTCGCTGAGCGCGACCGCCCCAGACCACGCGGCCTACGGACGGACTGATGTCGTCCAATTGCTCGGCGTCGATGGAAAAGCCGCACGGTTTTTCGAGGCGCGAAACCCCTATTCCATGGTTTTCTTGAATCGGGGGGACCGATTCGAGGCGCATGCCTTGCCAACCGAAGCCCAGTGGGCGCCCTCGTTCGGAGTGGTGGTCTCAGACTTCGATGGGGATGGTCATGACGACGTATTTCTCGCCCAGAACTTCACCGGTGTCGACCAGGAGACATCCACTCAAGATGCGGGGGTGGGTCTGGTTCTCGCCGGGGATGGTCGAGGGGGATTTCGCGCGCTCTCCCCCATGGAATCGGGAATCTCTATCCCGGGAGAACAGCGAGGCGCCGCGGCGGCCGACTTCGATGCCGATGGTCGAGTCGATTTGGTCGTGGGTCAGCATGGGGAAGAGTTACGCCTTTTCCGCAACCTATCGGGTCGCTCCGGGCTCCGAGTCAAAGCGCGCAGTGCCGAGGGGAATCCCAATGCGGCCGGCGCCGCGGTCCGCGTGAAATTTGGCGATCGCTGGGGGCCGGTCCGCGAAATACACGTCGGAGGCGGGTTTCATTCGCAAGACTCATCCACCCTTGTTTTCGCGGGCTCAACCCAACCGAACGCCATCCGGATCCGCTGGCCCGGTGGCGAGACCCGGGAGTGGCCGCTCCCGGGAACGGGGCGTGAAGTGGTCATTCAGCGCGACGGAATCCAGGTTCGATAAGTCTGGGTATAGCTCAACTTTATTGGGCTTTATTCAGGCGGAAGAATCGGTGATGGCGGACCACGTCCACAGTCACCGTGTTCTGCTCCTCGATGACTGTGACCGCATCAGGGACAGGCTGCCAAGAGGAGGCATCGGAAAGGGTCTCAGCGCTTTCCAAGCGGTAATCTTTCACGGAGGAAGGCCAGGCCAACCGCAGCCGTTGGCCCACCACCGACCAGACCAGACTCGGAGCGGCCGGCTCCTTGACCATGCCAGGCAACCCGCTCACCATAAACGTGCCGCTGACTGGTTTGAAGTTGTATTGGGAATCCACGCGGGAGGTTCCTCCCGTGACGAACAAACGGCCATCCCTCAACAGCGCCGCCGCGCTGCTGCCGGGGTAGTAGCTGGTGACACTCAACTCCTCTGAAGCGACACGCTCACCCGTGTCCAGCTCGACGAGCTGAACGCGGAAGACCAAATTCGCCCCGCCATTCGTGTTGTAGCCTGACAGGAAATAAACCGCGCTACCGTCGGACGCCACAACGCCCGGCCAGACACCCACTTTCTCGGTGAAAACAGGCTGCATCGACCGCTTCGTGAATTGTTTCGTGACCGGATCAAACAAGGCCAGGACCACTTCCGTGATGTTATTCGCTGTGCGCGACGCCAGAAAGGCATAGTGCCCATCCGCTGTTTGGAAATCGTCGATTGGACGATCGAGGTCCGTCCGCAAAGCCCAGCCTGTCTCGCCCGCGAACACGGTCGAGGCCAGAGTTGTGAAGGCATTCTGCGCGGGATCATACTGCTCGACGGTTTCGATAAAGGACGGACTGCCATAGACACCCATCCCTCCTGCAATGACAGCCTTTCCATCGGCTGCTGGCAGCACAATAGGCGCCGCTCGCGGGGTCTTCAGTGGACCCGTCACGACAAATGTCCGGCTGGTCGGGTCGTAGAGTTCACCAAAGGTAGTGCTGTTGCTGTCATACCAGCCACCCACGATCAATACTTTGCCATTGGCCAAAAGTGCGCCATGACTTTGTGTGCGCCGCCAGGTCATGGAGGTGCCGGTGGAAGCCACGGTGCCATCGACGGGATTGAATATCTGGGCGGTGCTGTATCCTGGGGCCACGCCGAGGTTGGCAGCCCCTCCGGCCATTAAGTAGCGGCCATCGGCAAGGCGCACCAAAGCGCCGCTGTCGAAGGTGAAAGGAGTCGAGACCAAGCTGAAGAGATCCGTGTCCGGACGCCAGATTTCAATCGAGTTCAGAGACACAAACCCTTCCCCATGCCCTCCAAACACCACGACCCGGCCATCGGGCAGCTCGGTGATGGAATGGCCCATTCGCGCCACTTTCATGTTTGGACCAGGCAGCATGGTCGTGGGAATCCCACCCGGCGTCTGCAGTTCAACGAGAGTGACCGCATCCGGCACGGTTGGCGGTTGTTCCCAATAGCCCACCCCATCGGCCGCGAGACTGAAGAAAGAGTAAGTGTTCCCACCCTCGCCGGAGAACTCTGCGCTGGTGTTTGTGGTGTTGTTCAACCACAGGCCGAACGGTCCTTGGTTGGTTGAGACAAACAGACTGTAACCGGCCACTCCCGCACCAAGCCCATCCTGCCCCGTCCAACTCACGGTGAACGTGGCCGGACTAGTGGCAGGGAGCGAGGCGACGTGGCTGGAGGGCGTCAGGCCGTCCACGGCATTGGTGATGGGGGGGGTGTCGATTCGAGCATTGGTATCGAAAACAATCGAGGCCATGGCCTGGATTCGTGAACCGTCGGTTGAATGGGTGCGCGGTCGAACACTATAGCGCACCCAACCTTCGCCCGCTGGAGCGTTGGTGTTTGGGGGCAGGAATCCCGCCAAAGGATCTTCTGGCTCACCACCCGTCACGGGATCAATGGACGTGAAGGTCCAAAGGACCAGACCATTGGTGAAATTGAACTCGGCCTTTACATCAACATAGAGTCCGAGGGTATGGGTCACATCCACTCTGGTGGAGTAGTTTTGGCGACCCTTGGGCACA
>CANLCA010000121.1 GCA_947487925.1 Verrucomicrobiales bacterium
CGCGGGCAAATCCACTTCCGTGGAAGTCTTAAGCAAATACCCGTCCGCCCCTGCCTGCACGGCGCGCACAACCAAATCGTCATCTGCAGATGAACTCAAAAACACAACCTTCACTTCCGGAAATGCCGACTTGATCCGGCGGCAGACCTCCAACCCATCTCCATCCTCAAACCGAACTTCCAGGAGCACCACGTCAGGACGGGATCGCTCAATCTCGGGAAGAACCCCGGCAGCCCCCGTCGCCTCCGCCACAACTTCGAGCCCCGGATCATCCGAGAACACGGCTCTTAGGCCGATCCGGACCAGCGCGTGATTGTCCGCAATCAACAGCCTGAGTTTCGCAACTAGTGCAGCCATGGATGTTCAAGGATCTTCGGATGCCGAAGACCCGCGCACAGCAGCCCAGAAGCCATCGTCACTTCATCACGATGACACAGCAACCGACGATCACAAAAATTTCCACCCATCCGCATCTCTGTTGCAAACAACTCCAATCCGCGACCTATCCCTACCCAGGCAAGGCCATCCTCAAGCGTGCTCAAGGACCCATTCTAACTCAAAACCGTGGATCGGCTCAAGTGACTTTTGTCATTTTTTCATGGGCTGGTTGTGACCAAAAACTGTGACGAACCTCACTTCTGTTCGTGATCTCGTTCCTGTTACATAGAGCCGCGCCGACGCACGGAAAACTTTGGTGTTAGAAATTTGACGCTCAACGGAATCAACGCATGGCTCGATTTTTTAAGCCGCAACCATCGGCGAAACAAACCAAATTCCAAGACCCTGCCATGGGTGAGTCTCTCAAACCTGACGAGCGTCCGCGGCCTCGCGGTGACACGCAAACCCTGCTCGCTGTGGAAAGGACCTTCCGCCTGATCGACGAAAACTTTCAGGAAACACTCTCAAACACCCCCGATGACCAAGACCGCCATCGCATCGTCTCCGTGCGGGATGCAGCGCGAGATGCTTATTGGAAGGCGGTCGAAAGTCACCTGGGCAACGATTCGGTGCCTGTTCAACGTCTGCGTGAGGAACTCAAAACCGCGAATCAGACCCTCGAAGCATCCCTGGCCGATCGGGCAAACCCCGCCGAATTGCTCCTGAACCTGACCCAGGCCACTAAACTAGCAACCAGTCTCACCGCCCTGGCTTCGACGTGACCCAAATATTAAACCTTAAACCAGCAACGCTGTAGGATCCTGCTGGCAACTCAACAAGATCCTCCGTTGGGACATCTTCTCGAACCCGCAGCTTCGCCACAGACGCAGCCGATAGAGTGTCGCAAAGTCAAAATCCGGCGCCGCTTCCCCTTGTCCACCTACCAACTCTGAACCGCGTCGGACATTATCCTGCATCCAGGCGGGCAATAAAGTGTGGAACGGATTGCGCGAGACTTCGCCCACATGAAACGAGGTGCCGGTGACCATCCTCACCACATCCTCTTCGCTCGATTCAACCATCAAGTTGGGGTCTGTCATCTGACCCCAATATTCCGTCTCAACCGTGACGGTCGCGAACTCGTTACCCAATGATTTCAAGGCCTCCGTCACCAGAAGATGAGTTCCGATATGAGCGCTGTTCCAATCCCGTTCATGGGGGAAGAATACGACCTTGGGTTTGAATTTGGCGAGGATTCCGGCAATGATTTCAACCGACTCGGCCCACCCTGAAGGATCCGTTTCACGGCCCTTCGGCGTGATACGCTCCAAACCTCCCCAGGCAGTCTGAATAAGGCCGAACCCCATGAACGCGCAGGCCGATTGCAGCTCGCGCCACCGCCCTTCCTGGCGAGCCTTGTTACTGCCCTGAGTCACCGCCACATTCATGACGCGCATCCGGCATTCGCGCAGGAGCCTCAACGCCAGACCCCCGATGATGCATTCATCGTCGGGATGGGGTGAGAAGATCAGCACATTCGGCGCCGTTTCAGGCAACACCGGAGGCTCAGGCGTCTGAAACCCGCCGCACGCGTAAGTCTTCCCTTCGCGCCGACAGCGGGCGTAATCCGCGACAAGTTGTTGATAGGGGTTCATGGTAGTCGTGTCAGAGAATGCCCACAAGAAACCGGTACTCGCCTGGGAAGGCCCCATCTCAATGAAGGGGCGACAACCGCCTCCGGCAAGACGGCATCACCACCATTCGTTGGTGGAACTCGGCGGCTTTGTCCAGAATGGATCCGTGTCTTTGATCACAGGGAATTTGAAAGCGCTCGCGTGGCCGTCACCAAACAGCATGATGACCAGACTCTTTCCTTTGTAATTGTGCCAGATGCTTTTGGGACCCGTCCACCCACGGTTTGGATGCCAGATCCAGTCGCCTTGGATGATCTTGTTCGAGGGGCTCTGTGCTATTTCCGAAGTTTTTATGGACTGACCGTCGTACGCCGTGCGGCTGGCGGCGAGATTTCCCGTGACATGTTTGACTCGGAAACCATCAGCCGCCCATTCCATCAGGTAGCTGTTGCCGTACTCCAGATAACAGTTTTTCGAGCCGACAAACTGCGCCCCATCCCCTTTGTCTGAAGGACATTTAAAAATCTCAGGGCTCCCTTGATACGGATATAGAGGTTTGTTTGTCATGGCAACAAACAGGTCGTATCTGCCGTCTTTACCCCCCGAGGACGCCCAGTCACGGCACAGCGGAAACGTGTCCGCGGAGTCGTCCGCGTACAGTATAAAGGCGAGTCCAATTTGTTTATTGTTGCTGACGCACTTGATCTGCTGCGCCTTGCTCTTCGCCCGGCCCAAAGCAGGCAGGAGCATGCTCGCCAGGATCGCAATAATCGCGATAACAACCAGCAATTCAATCAGGGTGAACGCCCGCGTGGCGGAACGTGCGGGTAACACGAAGCGGGTTGAAGGACGAGTGGTTGACATGGTGTCACTCTAGTCTGGCACCGAGTTTTGTCATCAGGTTTCTGCCACACTCCGCGATTCAGAGCGCCTCTCCAATGGAACGAACCGAAGAGGCGCGAAGCCGCAGAATTTCCAGCCCCGCTTCCACTTCCTCCCGCGCCAGGTTGCCCGCCACCAACGCGGCGTCTCCATGTCCCAGAAGGCGCTCGTAAAACACCTTCGCTTCCGCCAGCAACCCTGCATTGAAAGGTTCGGATTCCAACAGCGCGAAGAGCGCATCCTCGGCCCGGCCATAGCTGCCTATCCGCTCGTAATGGCGCCACAATGCGGCCAGGGTGCGCAACGGCAGCACCGCGCTGCCCAGTTGTTCCCGGAGGAGGTCTATTCCAGGAACAATATCGGGAAATTCGAAATCTGCATCCTGCAATTGGAGGGTGAGGAGCAGATTCAGTGCCTTGAGCCAACAGGCGTGGCTTTCGGTTTCAAGATTCTCGGCCTCATGAATGCGACCCGCCTCCTGAAGCAAGCCGACCAACAGACGGGCTTTATCCCCGTAGGCATGCGTCGGCCCCCCTTGCGCGACCCGCGACAACAACTCGGCCTCCGAGAACTGGCTCACCTTCAGCGCGCCTTCGCCCACCAATTCTTGGAACGCCCCGTCGAGATCCTCCCGCGCCCCGGCATATTGCCGCAATGAGATCCGCTCCCGAATGCGCAACACCCTCTGCACAAACTTTTCGACCATGCCGAGAAGGTAATCTCTACTGATCATAAAGTGACTATTCGGCTGGTCACCCGCGAATTGATGCGAAAACCGTATCCTTGGTCGGGAGACTGAGCTGCGGCGACCGCTCAACGACGGCAAGCACGGCAAACGTCTGATCCTTGTCTACCTTCATCTGGCTGTCCCAGTCGTCGTCAATCCATCCGCAGAGTTCGGACAGAGTTTCGGAGCGCTCTTCCAGAGTCAGTTTGCCCAAGGCCGCCTTGACTTCTTCGACGGTGATCATCACGAAACAGTGTCCTGTGAAGGATTGTCTGGCAAAGACGATTTTCCGATGAGAAGTCGTTTTTTCACGGCTTGCCCAACCTTGGAAGTATTGAGTGTCCGTCCCTGGCAACCGAGATCGCGGATCGCCATCGACGTCCGCGTTTTCATTGTCCGGGTTTGCATTTAGAGATAAGGCCAGACCAGAATGGGGTGCAAGCATGCGAGTCTTGATCGCTCCCGACAAATTCAAAGGCACCCTCACCGCACAAGAGGCCGCCTCCGCCATGGCAAGGGGATGGGCTGCCGCCCGTCCAACCGATATTCTCGAGTGTCTTCCCATCAGTGATGGAGGCGATGGATTCGGTCCGGTCATGGCCGGTTTTTGGAAATGCGAAGAGTTCCAAACGGACACGGTGGATGCCGCATTTCGGCCCCGCACCACCCGCTGGTGGTGGCACTCGCACACCCGTAGCGCCGTGATCGAATCCGCGGAAGCGATCGGTCTGGCATTGCTCCCGCCAGGCCTTCTCCACCCCTTTCAACTAGATACGCGCGGCTTGGCGAAGGTGTTCCTGGACGCCGCCCATCACGGAGCCAGCAGAGCTCTTCTCGGCATCGGAGGCAGCGCCACTAACGACGGGGGATTCGGTTTGGCCCGCGAACTCGGTTGGACTTTCTTGGACAGCGATGGGGGCCCGATTCGCGATTGGCCCGACCTTACCCGTCTGGATCAAATCACTCCCCCGAGCCGAGACTTGCTCAACGGGGTGGCTTGGACCGTCGCGGTGGATGTGCAAAACCCCCTCCTTGGCCCCGCGGGGGCGAGCCGGATCTATGGGCCTCAAAAAGGGTTGCGCGAACAGGATATGGCCAAAGCCGAGGCCGCGCTGATGAGGTTGGCGGAAGTCTTCTCGTGTCAATTCCACCGGGAACCCTCCACCCTGCCCGGCTCAGGTGCCGCGGGCGGTCTTGGCTTCGGTTTGAGCGCCTTCTTGAACGCGGAGCTCAAACCAGGATTTGCCATGATCGCGAAAGAAGCCGGCCTCGAGGGCCGTGTCCAGGCCAGTGACCTTATCATTACTGGCGAAGGGGCAATGGACGCTTCCACAGCGATGGGCAAGGGCGCCGGTCAACTGGCGATCCTTTGCCGCTCCATGGGAAGGCGGTGTGTGGGCATCGCAGGTTTCGTCGACCCTTCGTTCCTGTCAAAATCCAATCTTTCCGGCTTCGAGTCGGTTCACGCGGTTTCGCCAGACCTAGCCTCAGCCGAAGAATCACGATCCTCCGCATCCCATTGGCTCGAAACGCTCGCGAGCCAAGTCGCGAGGCGCGTTCAGGGTTGAACTCTGAGCCCGACGGGCTGGTCGACCTACCCCTTATGGCTCCGCAAACGCATGTCTGAAGGATTCCTTCCGTGCCACCTGACCCCATGCGCTGAAGGAAATCTGTTCCGCAGGAATAGCGTGTCCCTTGAAATTGATGTCCCTTGAAATTGATTGCCTCGAAACGATTTCTCCTTTATTGCACCAGAACTCTTATCTGCAATGAGTGCGCCTTTCAAATTGGCTCTCGCGATTGTATTCGCCGTGGGATCTTTAGTCTTTGGTAGATTTTTCTACCAGTCGTATAATGAGTTGACGAGCCGCCCGGACCCGAGGATGGACATCGATTTTTCCGACAACCGACCAGAGGATTTAACTAAAACGGCTGAAATCCAGGCCGAACCAGAGACGACGTCGGCGCTGTCATCGTCGGTATCCCCGGAAGCAGCATCCGCCGCCAGAACCGGGGAAAAGAACGCGGAGGCCTCCGCGGAATCCGGAATCAAAAGCCAGGAGAACGGTGAGAAAACAGCCCAAACCAACACGACAACACCGCCAGGTTCATCCTCCACGCAAGCTCCTCAAAAAAGGACCCCAGATCCGAAATCAACCGAATCCGTCAAACAAAGTGCCCTCCTGGATAAGTCCCCCACCAAAGGGTCGAACTCCAAGCTAGGGCTTTTCGCAGCCTGTTTCCTGGGATGCCTCCTGGGCTTTGGGTTCCTGGGAGGTCACACCATTTCGCAATATATTGGCAACAAGACCATCAAGACGATCTACAACGACGAGGGCGAGGGAATGACGAACCCCGGCTATGATGAAGCGGAACAGGTATGGGCCGACGGCGACCACCTGGAGGCGATCAGGTTGATGAGGGATTATCTGGCGAAAAATCCTCGAGAGCAGCATGTCGCGCTCAGGATTGCCGAGATCTACGAAAAAGATCTCAAAAACGCCCTGGCTGCCGCCCTCGAATACGAGGAGGTGCTGACTAAAAAGTTGCCGCCCGAACGTTGGGCTTGGGCCGCAATCCATCTCTGCAACCTTTATTACAAAATCAACAAAGCGGACAAGGCATTCCTGTTGCTCAAACGGATCGATGCTGAATACGGGCAAACCGCCGCCGCGGAGAAGGCGCGCAAGCGCCTGGCTCTGATTGAGACGGGAGGAGCTGAACCCGCTCCCACCGAGGAATCAGGCCAGGAGACCTGAGTTTTTCCCCGCAGACGTTCGGAGTTGAATGCGGCAATCTGATGAAATGAGTGTGTCAAAAACAGCTTTACTGTTCGCGGGTCAAGGGGCGCAATTCGTCGGCATGGGCAAGGATCTCTCCGCCAGCTTCCCCTCCGCAGCCACTTGGTTTGAAAAAGCCAATCTGGCGCTTGGTTATGATTTGCGAACCGTCTGCTTCGATGGACCCGAAACGGAACTCACTAGGACGGAGCATGCGCAGCCGGGTATTTTTTTGGTAAGCTGGGTGGCATTTCAGCTCCTCAAGGAAGGAGCTCCAGGCGTGCAATTCCACGCGGCTGCAGGCCTTTCACTCGGAGAATTCACCGCCCTAGCCGCCTCGGGAACATTCGACTTTGAAACGGGCCTCAAAATCGTCCGCCAGCGGGGCCTGTTCATGCAGCAAGCCTGCGAACAAACCCTGGGTGCCATGGCTGCCATCATTGGGCTCGATGAATCAGAAACCGTGGCTGTTTGCCGAGAAACTGGAATCGACTTGGCAAACCTCAACTGCCCCGGACAACTCGTGATTTCAGGAACGAAAGAAGGGGTTGCCCGCGCCTGTGAACTGGCGAAGCTGCGAGGCGCCAAAAGAGCCCTGCCGCTCGCCGTGGCGGGTGCCTACCACTCCCGCTTGATGGAAGGTGCTCGAGCCAAACTCGAAACTTTATTAGCCGACACAGACGTGCGGTCCCCTTCCGTCCCTGTGTTCTCCAACGTCACGGCGTCCCCTCATACCACCCCAACCGATATCCGCGCCCGCCTGACGCGCCAGGTCACCGCTCCTGTGCGTTGGGAGGACTCCATTCGCGCGCTGATCGCCGAAGGGTTCACCCGATTCATTGAACTTGGCCCCGGGACGGCTCTCAGCGGCTTCACCAAACGCATCGATAAAAACGTTCAGGCCTTGAACATTGGAGATGTCCCAAGCCTCCAGGCCACATTGGAAACGTTGGCACGATCCTAATCTCCCTGCACCCATAGCCCCCAGTCAACCCATGGCGCAGCTCGCTCTTTCCAAGCCCTGACCGCGTGCCTCGCCACAACTCATCACACTTCATTCCTCGCATGACACCCTTGTTTACTTTGCAAAACCAAATCGCCGTCGTCACGGGCGCCGGGCGCGGGATCGGACGTGCCATCGCCTTGAAGTTCGCCGGCGCCGGAGCGGATGTCGTCTGCGTTTC
>CANLCA010000122.1 GCA_947487925.1 Verrucomicrobiales bacterium
ATTCCCAACCTCACTTTTGAAATCAAGTCCCATCCTTCGCAGAGCTTTTGCAGCGCCTCCATTTGATCCCCACGCCAGAGTCCTTCGGCGAGGGTTTCCTCGAGTGTCTCTATAAAAAGGCCGCTGATAGCCCCTCGAATCATGCTCTCCACCAGCGTGGGAGGCGTATTGGCGCACACGGCGCCACCCAGCAGCCTTACCATCTTCAAACTGTGCAAGGCCTTGTCGGTTTGGCCCAGCAAAAGTTGAGTTTTACAACGACTTGCATACGCCTGCACAAAGGATCGAAACGCAACGTAATTGGGTATCGATGTCCGGATCAAATCCTCCATCCGGGGACGCAGCTGTGATTTCGGACGTTCCAGAGCTTCTTCAAGCTGACGGAATTCATCGGCAAACTGCTCATACGATTCCTCAACTTGCGACAGCGAAGGATGCTGCAGATCAAACCTCAAAACCCGTTCTTCGCGCCACTTGATGGGATCCGCCACCAGTCCGAATTGGGCAGTGACCTTCGCCAGGGCTTCCACCGGCGTGAGGTTGGTGAGCGTCAAGGTGATCTTTCGCGGGAACAATGGGCTCGCCTGCATGGTTCGGGAGGATTCCACTCGGCGAAGATCGAACCACGCGGACGTGAGTTCTGGCGCGGCGACCTTGAAACCAGCCCGGTCCGCCAGTGTCTTGACCACTTCCGCCAGGGCTGAATTAGTGAAGCGAAACTCGGGAACGGGCGGACCATGTGACGTCACCCCAACGACGGATTGCAGAGGTTTCCCCAAATCAATCCGCGGCAGCGTTTTCAAACCCGCCAACAGAAAAGGCGGTCCCTCCATCCCGGGAATCTTAATATGCTCTATTCGCGGGGACTCGCCCGTGCCCCTTATCATCTTCTTTCTCATGAACGGATGGGCCATGACGTTTTCCTCATCCTTCACACGCGCAGCCAGAAACGTCTTGAAGTCCAGCGATTCCCCTCTTGCCGCCAACTCCGACTGGACCTTGTGCCACGTCCGATGCCCCCTCCAGTTCTCGACGCTGTAGAATACGACCGTCAAGGCCGCAAGAAGGCACGCGCCAGCAAGCGCTTCTGTCCACAGAGAAACCCGAGGGAGGACAGTCTGAGCTGCGGGAATGGATCGCCCTCCTGCGAGCTGGAGAACAAGCGCCGACACCGAGCACCCCAGCAGAAGGCCGGTCACAAAATTCTCCGGCTGTTGATATCCAACCATGAGGAAGCTCAAGATGAGACCCAAAAGACCAAGAACCATCGGAGCAAACACCCGCAAAAATGGACGCCGTCCTTTTCTGGACGCCCACACGCCGAGCATGCTGGTGGCGAACGGAGGCACAAAACCCGACAACGCCTCCAAGAGCACGCGGCCACCCAATGAAATTCCATAGTTCACAAGTTGGACCACAAAAACCGCGATTGCCAGATTCGTGACCGTCAGCGCCACTATCTTTCCGACCGGCCAGCTTCCGGCCTCAGTCGCCACTTGTCGTTCCAGAGCTTTGCCCACGCGTTCCTGGAATTTCGATGTTTCATGCATGCCCAGCGCCTCCCACAAGAGGCGAAACGCCATCCAGTTCAGCGCGAGGGCGCAGACGACACCCGCCAATTCGAGGGCCAGGATCGGAACTGAGGAAATCTGCCAGACCCAGGAACGGATCTGGGTCTGGATGTGGCCCATGCCGAAAAGCAGGCCTAGCAAACCGAGCCCCCCGTGAGCCGCCAGATGCGCGTTCCCAAAACCTGCGCCGGTCTCCGTCCGGCGTTTGTAAAGGCGACGAAACGTGCGGCCAGCCAAATAGAGCAGAAAACAGAGGCCCGGGAAAATGGTGAAAAAGAACGGCGCCGGACTCTCCCCCAAGGGGACCTTTGCGTCCGGCCCCACCGCCAGCCGCCAACTCAGGAAACGGGATTTCTCCCACAAGCCATAGGCGATCCCACCAAGAGCGAGCAGCATCAAACCCAACGCCGCGGCGAACACCCACGGATTCCGTTGCGACCACGTCCACGTGCGACGCAACCCTCCGGCCGGGCGGGCCAGAATGGGTTCGCAACTCAAGAAGCGCTCGATCTCCTCCGCCAATTCCCGCGCGCTAGCATACCGTTGATCTGGTGATTTTTCAAGGCACTTGAGGCAGATTGTTTCGAGATCCTGCGGAACGCCGCGATTCAATTTGGAAGGAGGCATCGGGTCTGATTCGGCAACCAGCCGGAGCGTTTCCAACGGAGTTCCACCTTCGAACACCGGACGCCCGGTCAGGAGTTGGTAAAGAATCGCCCCGAGGCTGTAGATGTCGGAGGCGGTGGAGATCTCCCGCGTTTTCCCAAGGGCCTGCTCAGGCGCCATGTAAGCCGGGGTTCCCATGACCGCTTCGGTGCGCGTCAGCCAGCTGTCCTGATCCACTCGTTTCGCCAAACCAAAGTCGGTGATGTGCGGGTGGCCCTCGTTGTCCATGAGGATGTTCGCCGGTTTCAAGTCCCGATGCAGAATCCCCCGTTGATGGGCATAATGCACCGCTCGCGCCACCGTGCTCAGCAGAACCGCCGAAAGGGCGATTCCCTGGGGACTCCCAGCGCCATGACCTCCTTGCGAAGAACCTCCCTTCAAACGATCGGCGAGGCTACCACCCTCCACCAGCTTCATGCTGAAATAGTGTCGGCCTTCGTGCGCTCCCACCTCGTAGATGGGGACAATGTTGGGATGATCCAAACTGGCCGCGGCTTCCGCTTCGATATAAAACCTTTTGACGTCCAGCGCCGTCGCAAGTTGACCGGACAGCACCATCTTCAGCGCCACCGTCCGATTCAGGCTGACCTGTCGGGCCCGAAAGACGACCCCCATCCCGCCGCGCGCGATTTCCTCGATCAGTTCGTAATCCCCAAAGTATCGAACAGTCGGCGACACCAGCTCGCGCTTGGCGGATTCCGGGGAAAGCGTGGTCCGGGTTTCGTCCCCCGTTCCCAGGACAAGCATGGCGAGGCAGCTTGGGCAAAGTCCACGCAACGTGGAAACCGCCAACGCGGCCCCGCATTTCGCGCATTGGATCGGTTGCGAAGAAGGATTGGAGGACGATTCGATGGAACTCATATACCCTTCTTCACGGAAATCCCGAAACAAGATTACAGGATTTCATTGAAAAAGTCCGAAATACTGAATCGTCGGCTACTAGCCTCAGTTTGCGTTTCGCAGCGTGTCCATCAACTCCCGTAGTTCATCCTCAACGTCCATCGGAGACGCCACCGTGCGGGCAATCTCGTCGCGGACCAGTCCTCGATACCGGATGCGCAAACGATGGGTGCTGACGGAGACCGCTCCGGGGCTCATCCCAACGCGCGCCGCGACGCTTTCGTAAAATCCATCCTCAGGCGTTTCGGTGATGGACGGCAGGATCAGATCGAAAAGCGCCGCCTTCCCTTCGCCAAGGCTCTCAGCACGCAACCGGTCCAACGCCTTCTCAAGAACTTCGAACGCCCAGCGTCGGGCGAAAAGTTGATCCGCGGAAAGTCGATCCAAGGGTTCGTGGGTGTAACGTTCGTCGGCCTGGAGAAGTTCCAAGGAGAGAACCGCTCCGCCGCCTCTCTTGGCCGCGCGCGCCTTCCGCCATTCATCCCTCATGAAGTGCTGAAACGATGTCAGTAGAAACGATCGGAACCGTCCGCCTTCAGGTTTGACTTGGGAAAGCCAGCGCCGCTCGAGCAACCTCTCGAAAAACGCCTGGGTGAGATCCTCCGCGTCTTCCTTGGCAACCCCTCGCCGCCGCGCGTAAACATACAAAGGATACCAATACGACCCGCAAAGCTCCTCCAATGCACGGCCCGCCTCGGGAGAGACGCTCTGGCCCGCTTGAAGCACCAAGCTCCAGTGCGTGGTCATAAAATGGCCTCCCACGACCGTCTGTTCCGAGCTTGTACCAGTCGTTGAGGAATCCATCTTCAGACCTCAGAATTACAGGGGAATTCTGAAATCAACAATGCAGAGTTTTATTTCCTCAGGTTGAAGCCAGAATACTCGAGAATCGGTGATTTGTGGTTGCGATTATGATTACGATTACAAGGGAAATGGAGTATCAATTCTATGGGGATATGGAACCCCCGCTTTTCTGATCTCTCATTACCCGCGCCGCGTTCTACACCTTCGAGCTCATGACATCTGCGAGCAGTTCGTTCATCCGGTGCACCATGATGCGCGGATCTTCGAGCAAGCCGGCTGCCGCTCGAGCATTGTCCAGCAATTGCTCCGCCACTTTGACCGCGAGCCTTGGGTTCTCCTCCTTGACCCTGTTCAATCTCGCCAAGACGACGTGGTTTGGATTGATCTCCAAATCATACTTGGCCTCCTGAGGCTCTTTGTTCATGGACTTCAAAATGCGCCGCATGCTTGTGGTCATGAACCGGTCGCTGTCCACCACCAACACCGGGCTTTCGACTAATCGCTTCGATACGCGCACTTCAGCGACTTTTTCTCCCAGGGACGCTTTCATCCACTTTGCCAAATCTTCCGCCTGCGGGAGCTCCAGTTTTTCTTCGGAGACCGACTGGGGATTCTCGATCTTGATCTCGGCCTTTTCGGCAGATTTCAAGGGTTTCCCTTCAAATTCGTGCAAGTGGTCCATGACAAACTCGTCCCAAGGATCGGAGAAAAAGAGGACCTCCAACTTTTGAGCCCGCATCCCCTCATAATAAGGGCTGGATTCCGCCGACTCCCTATTGGGAGCGAGCACGTAGTAAATCTCCTTCTGATCGGGTCCCATGCGCTTGACGTATTCGGCGAGGGAGGTGGTCTTTCCTTTGTCCAAGGCGGATGTTTCGTAACGGATCAATTTGGCCAGAGCGTCTCTGTGGGTGAAGTCCGTAACAATGCCTTCCTTCAGAAAGCGTGAGAATTGCGCGTAGAACTTGTCGTAAACTTCCTGGTTTTTCTCGGTCTGTTCCTCGAGAAATTTGATGAACCGGCTGCTGAGAACTTTATTCAGCTTTTGCATCAGCGAGCTGTCTTGCATCGTCTCCCTCGAGATGTTTAGCGGGAGATCCTCGCTGTCCACCACGCCCTTCAAGAAGCGAAGCCACTCCGGGAATAAACCCTCCGCCTTGGACTGGATCAGCACGCGCTTGCAATAAAGGTGAACTTCAAGATCCCCACGGGCCATCCCAGCCTCCTCCAAGTTGCGTGGCGGAACGAACAGGACGGCCTGGATGGCTAGGGGCGCGTCCGCCGCAAAATGGAGCTTCAACAACGGTTTCTCGCTGTCATGGCCGATGTAGCGATAAAACTCGTCATACTCCTCCTCCTTGACCTCGCTCTTGTTCCGACTCCAGATGGCCCGTACGGTGTTCAGAGTGTTTCCGTTGAGGGCGATTGGAAATGAGACAAAGTTGGAGTAACGCTTGATGAGGCTCTCAATGCGAAAGGACTGGGAAAAGTCCTTGTCCTCGGGTTTCAGATAAACCACTACTTTGGTGCCACGAGATTGTTCCTCCGCCTGCTCGATTTCATAGCTGCCACCTCCGTCGGAAGTCCAACACCAACCGGGCTGGCCGGCCTGGCACGAGCGTGTCCACACTTTGACTTGCCGGGCGACCATGAACGCGGAATAAAAGCCCACTCCAAATTGGCCAATTAAAGTTGCGTCGGCCTTTTTGTCTTCCCCTTCCGCCTTCTTTTGCGCGAGTTGCTTCAGGAAAGCTTTTGATCCTGAATGCGCGATCGTGCCCAGGTTTTGAACCAACTCATCGTGCGTCATTCCCAGGCCGGTATCGACAATCGTGACGGTCTGGGCCGTGTCATCCGTTGTGACAGTGATCCCCAGGGGGACTTCCGACTGTTCGGTTTGTTGGCCTGAGGTCTGAAGGAATCGAAGCTTTTCACAGGCGTCGGCCGCATTCGAGATCAGCTCCCTGACGAAGATCTCTTTGTCTGTGTAAAGGGAATGGATGACGATGTCCAACAACTGCTGGATTTCCGCCTGAAATTGATGCTTTTCAACTGCGCTCATAAAAATGCTTTATCCAAAATAATTCCGCGGCTCGCGATGGCTAGCGGAGGCGTCTACCGTTCGTAGTGAACAATCAGCACGATGTCAGAAGGAACGAAAACTCCCTTGGCAATCATCGCGTTCTTGTCGTCGGTCGGACAGCTTTGAGGCGACATGTTGCCGAAAATGTTGATCACTTTGACGCTGTTTTGCGCCAACCAGGCGTTCACCTGCTGTTCCACACCCGTCAAATCGGTCTCGAGTCCCTTAAAAATTTTAATTTGATGCACGGTTCAATCTCTTTCTTAGAGTGTCGCTCGGTCGACAAGGCGGTTCCAACAGAAGCCTTTGCCGGTTCCGGAAGCCAATTTAGTCGGCGATCCATGGTCGATCAAGCTTAATAGAATTCTTGTGTGATAGATGATGACGCTATATGATGCCAAACATGCGAACGATCATCGATTTGCCGGACGAACAATTGGAAGCACTAGGGGAGATTTGCGCCCAAAAGAAAGTTTCCCGAGCGGCGGTCATTCGTCAGGCCGTCGCCGGATACATTCAACAATCAAAAGCCGGCAAGGCGGAGAACGCCTTTGGTCTCTGGAAAAAGAAAAACATCAACGCCCTGAAATACGAAGATAAGCTCCGCGCGGAATGGGACAACCGATGAAAGCCGTCTTTGACACCAACATCCTGGTAGATTATTTGAACGGCGTGCCTGCCGCAAAACGCGAGTTGGAACAATTCGAAGAGGTCAGCATCAGCGTTGTGACCTGGATGGAAGTTTTGGCCGGCGCGGAGGGCAACGAAGAGGAAACGATCACAAGAAGTTTCCTTTCCCGGTTTAAAACCCAGCCAATTGACGTGCCGCTCGCCGAGCGAGCGGTAAAAATCCGGCGTCAGCACAGAATGAAACTGCCGGATGCGATCATCTGGGCTACGGCGAGGGAACTGGGAAGAATTCTTGTGACGCGCAACACGCGGGACTTTTCTGAGAAAGAACCTGGCATTCGTGTCCCCTACAAACTCTGACGCGTACTGTAGGCCGACAGCACCGGGAGGCCTGACGCAGTGAGCCTGATGGGCAATCACTGTCAGATCGCGGCCGAATCCTTCAGCCAGGCAAAATTGGTTGGGCGAGCGCGTTTCTCGAGGTGGGAAATCGCCCCCGCATACTCCAATCTTAATTCCCTCGCCATCCGCAAGATTTCTCAGGTCAACGTTGATTGCACTCCGGTCTGAGTGGTTCGTGGCCCCCGCTTCCCGCCCATCACTCGTAGCGCAGGGAATCAATGGGATCAAGGTTGGCTGCTTTGTAAGCGGGGTAAGTGCCGAAAATGACCCCCACCAACGAGCAGATGCCCAGGCCGATGAAAACCCAGTCCACCGGGATAATGGGAGTCACTTTGAGCAGATACGCGGCAACATTGCCACCTGCAATTCCTAAGATGACGCCTAGAATGCCTCCGATCTGGCAGAGGGCGATCGCTTCGAGAATAAATTGAGTCATGATGTTTCGTTTCTTTGCTCCGATAGCCCGCCGGATGCCGATCTCTCGAGTCCGTTCGGTGACTG
>CANLCA010000123.1 GCA_947487925.1 Verrucomicrobiales bacterium
GCATGGCTTCCTTCACGTCCGCTCCGGCCTTCAACAATACGCGCACGACATCAGCCCGGCCTTCACGCGCGGCGAAGAAGAACGGCGTGAATCCGGAGTCGGCCAACGCCGTGCGGAAATTCGCGCCAGCGTCGAGTAACACTTGAACGACCTCAGCGTGGCCATCCGCTGCGGCCCACATCAACGCGGTCTGCCCTCGCCGCTCCTTTGCATCGACGATGGCGCCACGGGACAACAGGGCTTTCACCGGCCCGGCTTTGCCCGTGCGCGCGGCGGTCATCAAGGCTGTTTCTCCCCCGCGCAGGGCGGTGTTTGGGTCCGCCCCTGCATCGAGAAGCAACCCAACCAACTCCGCATTTCCATTCTGGCAAGCCAGGGAAAGCGGGGTGACTCCATAACGGTTCTCTGCCTTCGCCCGGCCGCCGGCCTTCACCAACAGTTTGGCTGTTTCGAGATCATCGAGGTAGGCTGCCCAATGCAATGCCGTCATCCCATCGGCTTGCGGCGCGTTCACATCGACCTGCTGTTTGAGCTGCTTGAGAAGGGTCGCACGATATGACTTTTCAACGGCATCCGCCAACGGCGAATGGGCGTTCGCCGCGAGGCTCGATGCTGCGAGCACCCCTGCCATGAGGACTGCGCCCAAACGTTTCATAACTTTCCGTCGCTTCGCCTTCTTCAGCGCCTCTTCCAAAATAGGTTCATCAGGGGCCACAGCGCTCAAATCCCCAGCGGCGCCGACAGCGCATCCAGCTTGCCTGTGCTATCGGCGAAGGAGTCGAGGCGGATGCCGACTTTGTCCAGCAACGTCAGGTGAAGGTTGGCCAAAGGTTGGGGTTTGTCATACTTGACGTGGCGGCCGCCCTTCATTCCTCCCGCAGCACCACCGGCGACAAGGATCGGCAGGTTGGTGTGGTCATGCACATTAGGATTCCCGATTCCGCTGCCGTAAAGGTACAGCGAGTGTTCTAGGAGAGTGCCATTCCCTTCCGGCGTGGCCTTCAGTTTCCCAAGGAACTCGGCGAAGAGCGACACGTGGAACTGGTTGATCTTGGCCATGCGCGCGATCTTTTCGGGATCGTTTCCATGGTGCGACAGCGGGTGGTGAGGGTCTGAAACACCGATCTCTGGATAGGTGCGATTGCTTGTTTCGCGAGCCAACTGGAATGTGATGACGCGCGTGACATCCCCCTGCAGCGCCAAGACCTGCAAATCAAACATCAACCGAGCGTGGTCTGCGTATGTGGCCGGCACGCCCACGGGGCGGTCCAGATCAGGGAGCGGGTTGCCTGCGGCATCAGCTTCGGCCCTTTGAATGCGGCGTTCGACCTCACGGATGGTTTCAAGGTAGTGGTTGACCTTGGCGCGATCGCCTGGTCCTAGCCTGCGGTTCAGGCGAGCGAGATCTTCGTTGAACCAATCCAGCAAACTGGCTTTTTTTCGTAACTCGGCCCGTCGGTCGGCCATGCTTCCGCCTTCCCCGAACAAGCTTTCGAAAACAATTCGCGGATGCGCCTCCGCCGGCAGCGGCGTGGTTGGGGATGACCACGAGAGATTATTGTGGTAGACGCAAGCGTAGCCGTTGTCGCATTGGCCCACGACCTGGAGCAGATCCATCGCGAGTTCCAGCGACGGAAGTTGAGTCGCCTGGCCGATCTGTTGTGCCGCGATTTGATCGACCGTCGTTCCGAGGTAGTAGTCCGTGCTCTCTGTTAATTTTGCCTTGGCGGCGCTGAGGAAGGCGGAGTTGGACGTGGCATGGCTGCCGGGGTAGGCGTTCTGCAACTCCAGATTCGTGATGGCGGTCACGTGCTCCTTGACCGGCCCCAGGGAGTTGAGGATCGGCGAAAGCGTGTCGAGGTTGTCGCCCGGTGGCGTCCACCGGGTGATGTCGCAACCCATCGGCATGAAAACAAAGCCTAGTCGGCGAACCGGATTGGCGTGGGTCTTTGCAAGCGGCGTCGCGGCTGGGACCATGGCATCCAACAACGGCAGCGCCACCGCGGCGCCCATGCCCCGCAGAAAGGTTCGTCGCGGCAGTGATTTCTTTGTGATAATCATAGTGACTTCCTCATTTTGAAGGGTGTGCTGTCGACGATCCCAAGGATCAGGGACGAGAAACAAAAATCTTTCGCTTGCGCCTCTCGCACAATCTTTCGAACCGCTGGCGCGTCGTAGTGCTCGATTCCGCGTCCGAGAGCGTATGTTAGGAGTTTCTCCGTCAAGGCGCCAACAAAGATTTCAGGGCGATTCAGCAAACCCCGCTCCAGCCCTGAGGCTCCCTCAAACTGGCTGCCGTCGGGCAAGCCGCCTGAATTGTCGATCGGCTGGCCTTCTTCAAGGGTTCGCCAACGCCCTACGGCGTCGAAGTTCTCGAGGGAGAAACCCACCGGATCCATCAGTCTGTGGCAGCTCGCACATGCGGCGTTGGCGCGGTGCTCCGACAGCCTGTTCCGCAAGGAGAGCGTGGCCGACACCGTACTGTCCTTCAGCGTTGGCACGTTTGGAGGAGGGGGAGGAGGAGGCATGGCAAGAATATTTTCCAGGATCCATTTGCCCCGAATGACTGGCGATGTCCGGGTCGCGTAGGAGGTCACCGTGAGAATGCTTCCCTGACGCAGCAATCCGCCCCGCACGCTGTTCTTGTCGAGTGAGACACGGCGGAATCGGCTGCCGTAGACGTGTGGAATCCCGTAATGCTTGGCGAGGCGCTCGTTGAGAAACGTAAAGTCCGCCTTCAGCAGACTGAGCACGCTGCGATCCTCGCGTGCGACACTGTCGAAAAAGAGTTCCGTTTCCTCCCGGAAAGCCTGCCGCAGGTTGTCGTCGAAGTCCGGAAAAAGCCGGAGGTCCGGCGTGATGGACTCCAGGTTTCGCAACTGGAGCCATTGCCCGACGAAATTCCTGGTCAACGCTCCAGAACGAGGATCGGTCAGCATTCGTCGCACTTGCTTTTCGAGCACTGAGGGCTTGTGGAGTTGGCCGCGAACGGCGGCATCGAGTAATGGATCGTCGGGGATGCTGCTCCAGAGAAAGAAGGAAAGACGCGATGCCAGATCTAAATCACTGATGCGATAGGCCGTATTCGGGGCGACTCCGACGGGGTCCTGTTCGACTCGGAAGAGGAACTGCGGGCTGACCAGGATGGCACTCAGAGCCGATTCGATCCCCGCTTCGAACCCTTCCTGAGCGCGTGTTTCCCTAAAGAACTCCATCGGCTTTTTCAAATCCGCGCTGGTTACAGGCCGCCGATAGGCTCGGCGCATCAGCGTTGAAAGGATGCGTTCAGCGCACGGGTCTTCTTCGCTCGGTCGGGTCGGTTTACAGACAAAAATGCGGTCGCGGCTAGCGGTATTCCCAGGCCCTTTCGCGTCGAACGGGCCGTTGATCGAGACTTGATAGATGGCCGGCGTTTGCCGCGGATGCCTGTGATGGTTAAACCGCGCGTGGTAAGGCTGGCGTTTGGTTTCGAACAACGATGAGGGGTTCTTAAGAAAAGTCACACCCAGTTGGTGCGCGCCGGCTTTCACCGGGACGCGAATCTTGAGCTTCTCGTCCACAGTCTCGAAGTTTTTGCTTCGTCCTTGAGGGGGCTCAACCGCAAATAAGGTCACGCGTTCCCGATCGAGCAACAACTCGAGCTCGTGCGGCTCGCGCAGCCCCTCGATCTCCTCGTTGCGGTCACGCGTCAGCCTGATTTGAAACTCGTATTCGCCGTCCATCGGAAACGTGTGCGCAATGAGTGCGCCCCCACGCGTCCCGATCGGCAGTCCGTTCACGTGATCTTCCTGGGTGATGTCCGGTCGAAGGCGGATGGTCTCTCCGCCCTGAGAACGTCGAGGTGCGCCGATCGCGAGTTTGCTGATTTTCTGCGCCGCCAAGATCGAGCGATCGAGCAGCGTCGGCGAAAGATCGCCTACCGTCACGTTGTCGAAACCGTGACTCGCTTCATCTTTCGGCAGCAGTGCGGCGGCGTCAATATCCAGAGCCAACAGATCCCGGATGGCGTTCTGGTATTCGGTGCGATTGAGCCGCCTGAACGTCTCGGTGCGACCGGGGTTCGGATTCCTCGCCGAAGCCTTGTCTAGCGAGGTTTCCAAGTGCGACACGAATTCCTTGTAAGCAGGCTCATCCGGGCGTTTCTTCCCAAGCGGAGGCATCTGGCGCGCGCGCAGCTTTCTGACAACGCTCTCCCAGGTTTCGGGATGTTGCGACACCTGGTCCAGACTGAGCCTTGCCAAATCGACTCTCTCCGCCTTCTTTTCGGGTCCATGGCAATCAGCACAATAATGGTCGATCATCGAATGAACTCGAGAATCCTGATTTCCAGACGCTTTTTGCCCAAAAACGGACGAGGTCGCCGCCAGTAAAATCAGCATCGACCACAAAAACAATGATTGAGGAGGAGCGATCACGGGTGAGCGGTGTGATAGAGCTGCCCCCCGGTTTCAGGGACTGTTTGTGGATGGGTGACGACGTGTCTCCTGTTCCCTGAAAAGGCGAAATGGATCAGAGGCATCCGCCGCCGATCGCGACGTGAAGAGATGGAGTTGAGGTTCACAGTGGTTGCCTTGATGCTTCCCGTATTGTTACCTTACAATCCATCGCACTGTCAACGACTGCACCCACGTCGGGCGGATCGCAAAACCCCGCAATCCCTGGTTGGGCGGGACTAAGGGCGCGCGGGCGACTTCAGAAAGCCTTGATGCCTCATCCAGCGGGCGCACGACTCCGTCCAGGTGGAGTAAGGATGGTCACTGCCGCGGACGCCGAAGTCGTGGGTTGCTGTGGCGTAGAGGTGCAGCTCCGCTGCGATGCCGGCTCGCTTCAATGCCAGGTACATGAAGACGCTGTGCTCTGGCGGACTCACGATATCGTCGCTGCCGTGCACCAGAAATACAGGCGGCGTTCTTGGAGGGACGTGCAGGCCGGGAGCGAGCTCGTCCTTGTCCTTCGCCTTGAGGTAGCCTGAGTAGACTGGGACTGCGAAGTCGGGACGCGAGCTGACTTTGTCCACGTCATCGATCGGCTCGTAGTTTCGTTTCTCGAAGTTTGTTGCCGTCGCGATGGCCAGATGTCCGCCCGCCGAGAAGCCCATGATGCCAATTCGTTGCGCATCGATGCCCCACTCGATCGCCTTGCTTCGCACCAGGCTAACAGCGCGTTGGGCATCCTGAAGAGGGCGTCGGGCGGGTTCCCCCTTGGGTTCGTCCGGGCCTCGCGGAACCCGGTACTTGAGGATGATTCCCGTCACGCCAAGCGAGTTCAACCACGTTGCCACTTCCTCCCCTTCCAGCTGCCAATAAAGGTTCCAATACCCGCCACCGGGACAAATCACCACCGCGGTTCCCGTATCCTGTTCCTTCGCCGGCCTGAAGATCGTGATTGTTGGTTGAGTGACCCCTGTGACCATCCGGGTCGGCTCTGTGACTTCGACCTGTATGCGATCCAGCTTCGGCGACATCACAATCCTTTCCTCACCGAGGTTGCCGCTCGGGTCTGGAACCTTTCCGGGCCAGATCTTCAGAACCTGGGGACTCTCTGCTGCCACGATCGCCCAGGCCAGATCGACGCACAGGATGAGGAAGAATGTCGATGAGCGGCGCATAGATGTGATAACGCAGGTTTGAAGGTTGACGTGGCGGGGAAGAGGGACATCTCTTCCTTTGTCCCGATGCGATGCCCGACGATAGGGACCCAGTGTCGGGTGTCAACGTTGCGGTGCGAGGTTGTCGCCGTGGTGCGGCTGGATTGGTCGGGTTTGGGAACTCGAGTACGGGCCAGAGCAGGTGGAGCAGGAGGGACGGCGCTTCAGGCCCCCAACGGGCGCGGTTCGCCTCCCGCTGCCGCGATACGTGTGGCGACCGATGTGATCAATTGTTCTAAGCTCCCCGGCGCCACCACCGCGATCGTCTCCTGGTAAATGCCCGTGCCATAAACCTCTGCGGAAGGAAGATACGAGGCGCCCCAATCCGCCGCGATCGAAGCGACGACAATGGGTGTTCCTGGAAACCGCCGACGCAGCTCGGTCTGCAGGAGGCTGTAACTTTCCCCCTGCACACCGAGCCAGAAGGCATCACCCAGGCGCCAGAGGACCACTTGCAAAGGGAAGGCATCGCCAGGCGGCATTTGGGATAGCCGATGCAGCAACCTTTGTTTGCGTTCTGCCATGGCCCGAGCCTCGCTGGCCCGCGGGGCGTCGCCCGCGGCCCTTGCGGAAACTTCGTCCGACTGCAACCGTTGCCATGCGGCTTCCACCTCACCCGTCGTCGGCAAGCCTTGGCGATACTGGAGGCGCTCGCGCCATCGCCACAAGTCCCAGCGCCGTGAACGTTGCGCCTCACAGGGAGCGATCGGTTCGTGCGCCCAACTCCCAAGCGTCGCCCCGCTCACCACCGGACCGGTGTAGCGGAAACGCGTTCCCGCATCTGGCAGTGCCACGAGCGCAGAAAGCGCGGCGAAACCGAGCTGCCGACCATGGCGATCTGCCACTGCCGTGTCCCCGACAAATCCCTCCCGAGGTCCAAGATCGCCGCACGCACCTTGCAAGAAAAGGCATGGGGCACCCGTGGCCTGCTCGACTACTTCCCTCATTGCACCGACGAAATCCGGGCTGATGAGCGTGTTATCCCATGCGAGTGTCGTCGGATGACACGCGTAATTCACCAGAGTGGCAAGGAGGCCGCCCTGGTCGTTCGTCATGCGAGCGACGACCAGGGTCGTATCCGAGGCTGCACCGGGATTGAAGCCACAGACAAACTGCTTCAGCTCTTGGTCGAAAAAATCGCGGTGCGCCGCGAGATCGCACCATCCCTGGCCGTAGACGATGTTCGCTGGTGCAAGCCGGGCGACACATTCCTTCAGCAATTCCACCGAGCGCTCGGCGACCGAGCGCAGGTAACCTGGGATCAGGTCGCCCCCTGGGAGGGACACACGCTCCAAGCCCATCAAGCCCGCCGCGTGGGTGTGTGAAAAGACGACCAGAATAGATTCCTTCGGCTGGCCGCTGGCTTCGGCGATGTGTGCGATCAACTGCTCGTGCTCCACCGCCCCGAGCACGCAGTGGTCGAGCGCGAGAAGCATTTGCAGGGGCATCGGCGGACGTTTGGCGTTTCCACCCGCAGTCCCCTCCGAGGGCTGGAGCAAGGCTGATGCCTTGCTGAGTGAGATGGCCGAGAGCGCATCGTCCGCGACGGGCTCATCCGCGGCTATTGGGGCGAAAAGTGCTACCGTCGCCCGCAAGGGTCGATGCACACCGGTTGCGCGATCGTGCCTCGCAGCTCCCCACATTCGTTGGTAGATCCCGCTGGGTGGGGTGATGTCGGCCCAGCCGAGGGCGAAAAGACAACGGCTTGAAGGGGTGTCCACTTGGGTGACGCTTTTGCTCGCGGCACTGATGAGAGTGTTGCTCATGATCAAAAAGTGTGCCACTTGAGGATCGGGCGCAAGGACGCATCTCAGGAGGCCTTGGATGACCACTTCGCCGACGAACAGGCGCGAAAGTCAGCGCATGGATGATCGGGGCTCGGCGGGATCCTTTCGGCGGATCCAAAAC